>JANMJI010000203.1:0-26109 GCA_031371275.1 Betaproteobacteria bacterium | reverse complement strand
GGCGTCGACCAGGCCCAGGCCGACCAGCGCCTTGAAGTGCGCGCGTTCTTGCGGCGTGCAGTGAATCTGCCCTTCCCAGCCAATCGGGTCGAAGACATCGCGGTCGTCGGGCGCAATGTTGAAGTCGCCCATCAACACCAGTTGCGGGTGCGCAGCCAACTCACTGCGCACCCAGTCCTGCAAGGCCTGCAACCAGCGCATCTTGTAGACGAACTTGTCGCTGTCGGGCGCCTGGCCGTTGGGGAAATAGGCGCCTATCACGCGAACGTTCGTGCGCACCCCGTTCACGGTGCCGGCAATCACGCGCGCCTGTTCGTCGTCCAGCCCGGGGATGTTTTTCACCACATCCAGCGCAGCACCACGGCTGAGCAAGGCCACGCCGTTGTAGGTTTTCTGACCGTGAAACTGCACGGCATAACCGGCGGCTTCAATCTCGGCCTGAGGGAACTTGTTGTCGGTGAGCTTGGTTTCCTGCAACACCATCGCGTCCACCGGGTTGGCGGCCAGCCAGTCCAGCAATTGCGGCAAGCGCACGGCGAGTGAATTAACGTTCCAGGTGGCTAGTTTCATATCATCTTCGACCTCAGTATATGCAAGCGCCCCAATTCTCATACCCCAAGGGTGCCGATCTCAGTAAGTCGCGTGTCTGTCGCCATTGCGGAAGGTGGGCATCCAGCAGCGCGGTAAAGCGGCCTGGCTGCACTGCCCAACTACCGCGTCAACAGCCGCCGCAACCCGTGGCTCAAACCATCCACCACAGCCACCAGCACCAGCATGCCCATCAGCACGGTGGCGGTCTTGTGCATGTGGAACAGGCCCATGTGAAAAGCCAGCAGTTGCCCCAGGCCGCCGGCGCCCACCACGCCCAGCACGGCGGCGGCGCGGATGTTGTTTTCCCAGCGGTACAAGGTGTAGCTCATCAGTTGCGGCAGCACCTGCGGCAGCGTGGCGTAGAAGAACACCGCGCCTTCTTCAACGCCCTGGGTGCGCAGCGCTTGCCCGGGCCCGGCGGGCGCGTTTTCAATGGCCTCGGCAAACAGCCGCCCCAGCACGCCGGCGGTGTGCGCGGCCAGGGCCAGCGTGCCGGCAAAAGGCCCCAGGCCAGCGGCAATCAGCAGCAGGCTGGCCCACACCAGTTCTGGCACCGAACGCAGCGCGTTCAGCAGCAGCCGCGTGGGCGTGCGCGCCCAGGCCGCCGTGCCGGCGTGCAGCCGGCTGGCGGGCAGGGCCAGCAGCAGGCCAGCCACCGCGGCGATGACCGTGCCCAGCGCTGACATGGCCAGCGTTTCCCAGGTCGCGGCCACCACCTTTCGCAGGAACGCTGGCTGTAGGTCGGGCGGGAAAAACTCGGCCCCAAACCGAGCCATGCTGCGCGCTGCTTCAAGCGAGAAGAACTGCGCCCATTGCAAGTCCAGCGACCAGAAACTGGCCAGCACCAGCACCAGCAGCGCCAGCGTGAACCAGCAGGCTTTGCAGCGTGCGTCGAACAGCGGCGGCGGCAGCTTGTAGGGCGCGTTGGCCGCGCGGTGCGGTGTCATGCGTGCGCTTTCACGCCAACGCCTTGCGCAGCCACGCACTGGTGCGGTCGGCCAGCGCCACCAGGCCGAAAAAGACCAGCAGCATGGTGGCCACTTCGCCGCCGGCAAACATCTTCATCGAACTGTCCAGCTGCTGGCCCAGGCCACCGGCGCCGACAAAACCTAACACCACTGATGAGCGTATGGCGCATTCCCAGCGGTAGACGGTGTACGACACCAACTCGCCGGCGTTTTGCGGCAGCAGGCCGAAGCAAAAAGCCTGCAAACGGCCGCAGCCGTTGCGCAGCAGGGCCTGGGTGACATGGGTTTCGCCACTTTCCAGAATTTCGCCGTAGACCTTGCCCAGCATGCCGCCGTAAGTGAGTGCAATGGCCAGCACGCCCGCGGTGGGGCCCAGGCCGACGACACGCACGAACACCAGCGCCCAGACCAGTTCGGGCACGCTGCGCAAGACGATCAAAAGCAGCCGCACGGCCTGCCGGACAACCCAGGGCAGCGCTGCCATGCGCCCACGCAAGGCAGACACCGACAGCACCCGCGTTGAAAGCAGCGTCAAAGGCAGCGCCAGCAGCAGCGCCAGCGTCATGCCCGCGGTGGCAATGGCCACGGTGCGCCAGGTTTCACGCGCCACCATGGCCAAAAAATCGGCCGACAGCGCGGGCGGCAAAAAGCCGCGCAGGAATTGCGCAGTCACTTCCAGGCTGCGGCTGTCGAACAAGCGCCAGGGTTTGAATTCGGTGGCCACGCACAGCGGCCACAGCAGCACCAGCGCCGCGCCTGTCCAGAACACGCGGCCCAGCCAGGCCGGGTCGCGCAGCGCGGGGGCCCGCCGTGCAGCCTGCGCGGGCTGCAGCCGGGCCGCACTACGCTCGGTCGGCACGGTCGGCACAGTCGGCACAGTGGCCACTGTCGGCAGTCATCGGCAGTGCATCACCACCGGGGCGGCGCGGGCTGCGGCGTCTGCGGCGTCTGCGGCATCTCGGGCGTCTGCGGCGGGCGCCGCGGGCCCATGCAGTTCACTCTCATACTGCGCATACAAGTCTTGCAGACGCGCTGGTGTGACCTGCGCTGCGGGCAGGTCGAAGTGGATGCGCCCTTCACGCAGGCCGACGATGCGTGTGAAGTGCGCCAGCGCCGCTTCCACCTGGTGCAGGCTGGTGACGAGCGTGATGCCGCGTTCGCGCGCCACCCTCACCAGCGTTGTTAGGGCCTGGTGCGCACGCGCCGGGTCCAGCGATGACAGTGGCTCGTCCACCAGCCACAGCCGCGCCGGTGCCAGCAGCGCGCGCGCCAGGCCCACACGCTGGCGTTCGCCGCCTGACAGCCTGTCCACGCGCTCAAACAGTTTGTCGTCCAGATCGAAACAGGCCAGCGCATCAAACGCGGCTGCAATGTCGTGTGGGTAGAACAAGGAACGCAGGCTGGCCCACAAGCCCATGGTGGGCAGCGCTCCGGCCAGCACCGCCGTCACCACGCGCTGGCGCGGTGGCAATGGCGGCACCTGCGGCGCCAGGAAAAGCTGGCCGCGCAGACGGTGCAGTTGGCGGGTGGACAAAGCCCAGGGCGACACACCGTCCAGCAGCACGCCGCCCGCGCTGGGCGGCAGCGCGCAGGCCAGCACCTGCAACAGCGTGGTCTTGCCGGCGCCCGATGGACCGATGACGGCCAGTTGTTCACCGGCGGCCACATGCAGGTTCAGCCCCTGCAGCGCGGCCGCAGCGCCAGCACGCGCTGCCGCGTGTCGCGCGCTCACCAGGGTCAGTTGCAGTCTCACGTTGCCAGACTCAGATTGGCAAGCTCAAGCACGTAGTTGTGCGAAGACAAGCGCGAAGACAAGCGCGAAGACAGGTGCCAAGACTTGTACGGTGGCTTGCATGGCTTTCAAAGCAGGCCCGCACTGCGCGCTGCGGCTTCTATGCCCTTGTAGTTGTCGGCCTTGGTCGGCACAAAGCGGGTGGCGCGTTGCAGTTCAAGAATCTCTTTGCCCACGGGGTCGTTGCGGCTCAGTGACAACAACGCCTGGGTCAGCTTTTCGCGCAGCGCGGTGGGCATGTCGGCGTGTACCGTCCAGTTGTAGTCGTAATAGGGCGGGGTGGTGTAGAAGGCGGTGACCTTGCTGGTGTCGATCTTTTTGTCGGCGACGAATTTTTCCCACACCGAGATGTTCAACGCCCCCGCCTGCACCTTGCCGGCGGCCACGGCCGCGATGGTGGCGTCGTGCGCGCCGCTGTAGGCCACGCGCCTGAAGTCCTTGTCGGGGTCAAGACCTGCTTGCAGCAAGAAGCTGCGCGGCATCAGGTGGCCCGACGTGGAGCTTTGCGAACCGAAGCTCACGTCCTTGCCCTTGAGGTCTGTCAGCTGCCTGATGGCAGGGTCGCTGGTGATGAACACCGAGCGGAATTTCTCGTCTTCTTCACGCTGCACCAATGGCACCGCCTTGCCGCCAGAACGCACATTCGCCTGCACGAAGGTGAAGCCGCCGAACCAGGCCAGGTCGACCTTGCGATTGGCCAGCGCTTCCACCGCGGCGGCGTAGTCGGTGACCGGCGTGAACTCGACCTTCATGCCGAGCTGGGTTTCCAGATACTTCATCAAAGGCGCGGCCTTGCGCGCCAGTTCGGTGGGTGATTCATCGGGGATGGCGGTGACACGAAACACCTGCTGCGCCAGGGCTGCGCCGCCGCACCACAGCAGCGCGCTGGCGAGCAAAGTTTTGAGGACGTGAGAGCGTGTGAAGGTGTTCATGGGGCGTATGGGTTGGCAATGCTGGCCGCGACTCTATCTGCAACGCACCGCCCATGTTGGTGGCCGGCCGTTTGGTCGCGCTTACGGTCGCGCCTACAGCCGGCAGGTTCTGAAGCCCGCGGGCACGTCGTTGCGCCCGGCATTGAAGAAGTTGCGATAGCGCGGATGGCGCATGCGCGGTTGCGTCATGAAAGAAGCGCCGCGCAGCACTTGGCGGCTGCCAAACCACGGCGCGGAATAGTCGCGGTAGGGGTGGGCTGCAAAGCCGGGGTAGGGCAAGAAGGTGCTGGCCGTCCATTCCCACACGGCGCCCCACTCGAAGCTGTCTGGTCGTTCGATGGCGGCACGCTCCCATTCGGCTTCGCTGGGCAGGCGGCGGCCGGCCCAGCGGCACCAGGCTTGCGCCTCAAAGGCTGTCAGGTGGCAGGCTGGCAACGCCAGGTTCAGCGTTTTCCATTGGCCGTGTCGCCATTGCTGCCAGGCTTGTGACGGGGCGCCTTGATGAGTGCCTTGACGGCCGCTTTCATGGCCACTTTCATCGCCACCTTCGCGGCGCAAATAACGCGGCGCCGCGGGGCGCTCTGTCGCCATCCAGGCAGCGCCATCTTCGCCCCACCATTGCGGCTGGTTGTAGCCTCCGGCTTCGACAAAAGGCAGGTAATCAGCCCAGCACAGCACGCGGTTGTCGATGTGGGTGGCGGGCAGGGCCAGCGTGTGCGGGCCGCCTTCGTTGTCGAACGCAAAGCCCGGGCCGCTGTGGCCCAGCTGCCAGGGGCTGGCATCGAAACTGAGTGGTCTGCGGGGGGTGCGCAAAGGCGCTGACTGCCAGCGTGCATCAGCCACCCCCACGCCCAGGCTTTGTGCCATGTACAGCCAGGCTTCGTGGTGCATGTCTTCGTGCAACAGCGCCAGGCGGAAGAAGTACAGCGCGCGATCGTTGTTGCTGGTGTTGTTGCTGGCGTCTTTGCCGGTGTCTTCGCCGGTCTCGTGCAACAGCGCCAACGTGCCGTGCAATTGTCGCGTTAGGTCGGCGCGTGTGGCCGCCGCATCGGGCAGCGGCAGCGCCCAGCGTGTGGCGTGCGGCACCTGGCTGGAGTCGTACAGCGCATCAGCCTGGGCCCGCACGCCGGCGCGCCGCACCACACCGGGGTCGGCCCGTGTGCCCGCGCCGCACTGCGGGTTGCGGGCCAGCCAGAATTCCTGGAACCAGCCGATGTGCCCCAATTCCCACAGCGGTGGGTTCAGGGTTTCGCGCTGCGGCACCGCCAGCGCTGGCAGTGCACGCGCTAACACATCAAACGTGGCCAGCGTGTCTTGCCGGCTGGCCTGCAAGGCTTGCGCCAGCACCGCAACACCCCCTTGGCGCGCGGCGCAGTTTTCTTCGGGCGCGGACTTCATCGCTGTAACCTCGGGTGGTGCATCGTTCGAAAATCGTGATCGTGACCCCGGCGCTGGCCGACGCCAACAATGGCAACTGGCAGACCGCGCGCCGTTGGGCCCGCATGCTGGCGCCAGCTTACCGTGTGCGCCTGTCTGCCACCTGGGAAGGCGGTGATGAAGCCCTGCTGATAGCGCTGCACGCGCGCCGTTCGGCCGCTGCGGTGGCGCACTGGCAGGCCCAGCGCCCTGGCGCGCCGGTGGTGGTGGTGCTGACCGGTACCGACCTGTACCGCGACATTCAAAGCGACGCCGCTGCCCAGGCTTGCCTGCACAGCGCGCACCGCCTGGTGGTGTTGAACGCGTTGGGCGCCCAGGCGCTGCCGGTGGCGCTGCGGCCCAAGACACGCGTCATCTTGCAGTCTTGCGCGGCGCGCCAAGCGCTGGCCAAGACAAAGCGGCACTTGCGCGCGCTGATGGTGGGCCATCTGCGCGAAGAAAAGTCGCCGCAAACCTATTTCGACGCCGCGCGTTTGCTGGCGCACTGCAACGACATCTTGCTGGACCACGCCGGCGCTGCACTCACCCCGGACTGGGGCAGCGCTGCCCTGGCTGTGGCCGCCGCCTGCCCCCACTACCGCTGGCTGGGTGCCGTGTCGCATGCCAGCGCCCGCCGGCGCATACAGGCCGCCCATGTGCTGGTACACCCCAGCCGCATGGAAGGCGGCGCGCATGTGGTGATGGAAGCCGTGCGCAGCGGCACGCCGGTGCTGGCTTCGCGCATGGACGGCAACGTCGGCCTGCTGGGTGAAGACTACGGTGGCTACTTCCCGGTGGGCGATGCCGCGGCGTTGGCCACCCTGTTGCAGCAGTTGCGTGACGACCCGACTATGCTTGCGCCTTTGCAGCACCAGTGCCAGGCCCGCGCGGCCTTGTTCGACCCCGCGCGCGAGTCCGCGGCCCTGCATGCGTTGCTGGCCGAACTGCTGCCCGCATGGCCGGTACCCACCGCCCTGAACCACCCCAAGCCTTGAGGCCCCCACCATGAACGCACCCGACCAAGCCACTGCCACCGAACCCCGCCTGACATCGCTTTCGCATGGCGGTGGCTGCGGCTGCAAGATCGCGCCCGGCGTGCTGAGTGAAATCCTCAAGGGCACGGCAGCGATGCCCATTCCCAAAGAGTTGATGGTGGGCATTGAGACTGCCGACGATGCCGCTGTCTATCGTTTGAATGACGAGCAGGCGCTGATCGCAACCACCGATTTTTTCATGCCCATCGTCGACGACCCCTACGACTTTGGCCGCATCGCCGCCACGAATGCCATCAGCGATGTCTATGCCATGGGCGGCCGGCCGATCCTGGCATTGGCGCTGGTGGGCATGCCCATCAACGTGCTGTCCACACAGACCATCGGCCGCATTCTGGAAGGTGGCGCTTCGGTGTGCCGCACAGCGGGCATTCCCATCGCAGGTGGCCACACGATTGATTCTGTCGAAGCCATCTACGGCCTGGTGGCGCTGGGCCTGGTGCACCCCGACCATGTCAAACGCAACGCCGATGCGCAGCCCGGTGACCTGCTGGTGCTGGGCAAGCCGCTGGGCGTAGGCGTGATGTCGGCAGCGCTGAAGAAGGGCGAGCTCGGTGCAGCCGGCTACGCGCAGATGATTGCCTGCACCACGAAGCTGAACACGCCCGGGCCCGACCTGGCCGCGCTGCCCGGTGTCCACGCGCTGACCGATGTCACCGGCTTCGGCCTGGCCGGCCACGCGCTGGAAATGGCCCGCGGCGCGCGCTGCGACATGCAGCTGGATTGGGCCGCCGTGCCTTTGCTGGATGGCGTGCGCAGCCTCGCCGAACAGGGTTTCGTCACCGGCGCTTCAGGCCGCAACTGGGGCGGTTATGGCGCCGATGTGGTGCTGCCCGCTGGCTTTGCGGCGGTCGACCAGGCCTTGTTGAGCGACCCGCAAACCAGCGGCGGTTTGCTGGTATCTTGTGCGCCTTCGGCTTTGGACGCGGTGCTGGCCGTCTTCGCGCGGCATGGCTTCGACCAAGCTGCGGTGGTGGGCCGCATGGCCGCCACCAGCGGTGCTTCGCGGCTGGTGGTGGGTTGAAGAGTCACGCCCTCTGCCACTCGTCGGAGCGTGTTGGGGTGAGGGCGCTCACGCCGCCATCGGCTTCAACTGCTGCAACAACGTCGGCACCAGCTCACTCACCGTCGGGTGGATATGCATGGTGCGTGAAATCGCGGTGTAGGGCTGCCCCGCCGCCATCACGTCCAGCAGCCCGTGCACCACCTCGTCGCCATTCAGGCCCAGGATGGCGGCGCCCAGCAGGCGCTGCGTGTCGGCGTCTACCAGCACCTTCATGAAACCCTGCGTTTCACCGGCTTCGCGGGCGCGGCCCACACGCTGCATCGGCATCTTGGCGCGCAGCACCTTGCGGCCCTTGGCTATTTCCACGCGCGCTTCGGTGTCGGTCATGCCGATGCGGCCCAGCGCCGGGTCTATGAACAGCGCATAGCAGCCAATGCGGTCGCTGATGCGGCGCGCGTCAGCGTCGAACAGATTGGCAACCACGATTTCATGGTCGTTCCACGCCGTGTGCGTGAAAGCGCCGCGGCCGTTGCAGTCGCCCACCGCCCACACGCCGTCGGCGCTGGTGCGGCATTGCTCGTCGACTTCGATATAGCCGCGGCCATCGGTCTTGATGCCGGCCGCATCCAGCCCCAAACCATCGGTGTTGGGGCGCCGGCCCACGGCCAGCAGCACATGGCTGGCGACGATGGCCGGCGCACCAGCCGCGCACAGCGCACCCACGGCGATGCGCGTGCCAGCGGATGTGCTGGACATGCCCAGCGACAGACATTCCGCGCCCATCTCAAACCGCACACCCTCGGCCTGCAAGATGCTGCGTATGCCGTCAGACACATCATCGTCTTCACGCGGCAGCAGGTGGGCCGAGCGCTCCACCACCGTGACTGCCGCGCCGAAGCGCCGCATCATCTGCGCGAATTCCAGCCCGATGTAGCTGCCGCCGACGATGACCAGGTGTTCGGGCACCGTGGCCAATTCCATGATGGACACGTTGTCCAGCGTCGGCACGCTGTCAATGCCCTGCAAATCAGGCCGCACCGAACGCCCGCCGACGTTGATGAAGATGCGCGGCGCGTGCAGGCGGCGGCCATTCACTTCAACCGTGGCCGGGGCCGCAAAAGTTGCATCGCCCACGACGACTTCGGTGTGCGCCAGGCCACGCAGCCAGGCTTCCACGGCCTGGCGTGATTGCATCACGATGGCGTCCTTGCGCGCTTTCACACGCGCCATGTCAACGCGGATGTCGCCCGCATCAAAACCAAATTCAGCGCCGCGGCGGGCCTGCTGCATGGCGCGGGCGCTGGCCACCAAAGTCTTGGTCGGCACACAGCCCACGTTGACGCAGGTGCCGCCAAAGTGCTGGCGTTCAATGACGGCTGTGCGCAAGCCTTGCTTGCTGCAACGCGCGGCCAGCGCAGGCCCGGCCTGGCCGGCGCCGATGACGATGGCATCGAAAGATTCGGTGTGCATGGGGGTTGCTTTGTGTGGCGCGCCGACGCTGGCAGCCGGGTCATCATGGGGCAGCAGGCCAACGGCTGTCCACCGCCGCCGCGGCTGGCCGACGTGCCAAACGGCGCCAGGTCTGGCGATGTGCGAAGGGCTGACGCTGGCCGAACTGCAGGCCGTCACCGCGGTGCCGCCGCGCTTGGCTTGAAGCGCTTCAGCCGCGCCGCTGGTAGTGCACGAAGCGGTAGGGCACGCCCGCGGCGGTGAAGGCTTGCGGCTGTGCATTGCGGGTGAAGGCGCTGCGGTCCCAGTCAGGGAAGAAGGTGTCACCGGCCAGGTCAGCATCGACCTCGGTCAGCAGCAATTCGTCGGCCTGCGGCAAGGCCAGCGCATACAGCTGTGCGCCGCCGATAACGAACACCCGCGGCATATCGGCCACGAGGGCCAGTGCGGCATCCAGCGTGTGGGCCACCTCTGCACCTTCGGCAAGGAACCCGGCGTTGCGGCTGACCACCACATTGCGCCGGCCCGGCAGCGGCCGAAAGCGCGCTGGCAACGAGTCCCAGGTCTTGCGGCCCATGATGACCGGGCAGCCCATCGTGGCTTGCCGAAGGTGGCGCTGGTCTGCGGGTTCTCGGAACAACAATTCATTGCCGCGCCCGATGGCGCCGTTGCGCGCCACCGCAGCAATCAACACCAGTTGCTGGGCTGGCATCACACCGCCACTGGCGCCTTGATGGCGGGATGCGGGTCGTAGCTCTCCACCGCGAAATCTTCATACGCGTAGTCGAAGATGGAAGCCGGCCGGCGCTTGACAACCAGCTTCGGCAAAGGCCGTGGTTCGCGTGACAGTTGCAGGGCCACCTGTTCGCTGTGATTGTTGTAGATGTGGCAGTCACCACCCGTCCAGATGAAGTCACCCACCTCCAAATCGCACTGCTGGGCCAGCATGTGCGTCAGCAGCGCGTAGCTGGCGATGTTGAAGGGCACGCCCAGGAAGATGTCGGCGCTGCGCTGGTACAGCTGGCAGGACAGCTTTGCCCGTTCGCCTGGTGATGCAGCGGGCGCGACATAGAACTGGAACAGGGCATGGCAAGGCATCAGCGCCATCTTCGGCAGGTCGGCCACGTTCCATGCACTGACAACGATGCGGCGCGAATCGGGGTTGGTCTTGAGCTGCTGCACCACCTGCGCAATCTGGTCGATGTGGCCGCCCGTGTTTTCGGCCGTTGGCGTGGGCCAGCTACGCCACTGCACGCCGTACACCGGCCCCAGTTCGCCATCGGGCGCGGCCCATTCGTCCCAGATCGTCACGCCACGTTCTTGCAGCCATTTGGCGTTGCTGTCGCCGCGCAAGAACCACAGCAATTCCAAAATCACGGCCTTCAGAAACACCTTCTTGGTGGTGATGAGCGGAAAGCCATCGGCCAGGTCAAAGCGCATCTGGTGGCCGAACACGCTGCGTGTGCCGGTACCCGTGCGGTCGCCCTTGGCGACACCGTGCGCGGCGACGTGGCGCATCAGGTCTTCGTAGGGAGCGTTCACCGCACCTGCCACTTCAATAGGCTCCAAAGAGTGTGTCCAGGGCTTCTTGAATGACGGGGCGTGCATCCCGCAATTCGCCCACGGTCTTGCGCAGTTCGGTCTGTGGCACGGCACCGATGGCCGCCGTGTCCAGCACCACCGCGTCGCGGCCCACCTGCACCAGCGGGTTCAGGTTGCGTGAGCGAGGGCCGAACGCAGCCTCGCGCCGCAGCGGTATCAGGACCCGGGTTGAAAGGCCGTCGATGTAGTCGTTCTGAACGTCCAGGAAGTAGGGCGTGTGCTTTCTCTCGCTGGCATCGGGGTTGGCATAGACGTCAAAGCGCGCCATCACGCCTGCTTCATGAAGGTGCGATAACGGGCCAGGGGCACCCCTTCGCGTTCTATGCGGTCGTTGTAGTGCGCAATGGCTTCTTTGTTCTCTTCGTTCCAGCGCTCCCAGTAGCGTTTCTTGACCGCTTCGGCCAACAGCACGTCAACGGTGGCAGACAGGTTCATGCCCAGTTCGCGGGCGCTGTCCAGCACCTTCGCATTCAGGCTGAGGTTGACGGCGCGCTTGGTAATTTTGGTGCCAGGGTCAGCGGCGAGCATGTTTCGTCTCCATCGGTTGTGCGCATGAATTATGCCTGTCGCCGGCGCACTGGTCTTTCAGGCCGCAGCCGGCTGCAAGTCAAACTGCATCGCCGCCAGCCGGGCGTACAGCCCACCGCGCGCCACCAGTTCGGCGTGCTTGCCGACATCCACCATGCGTCCACCGTCCAGCACGACGATGCGGTCGGCCTTCAGCACCGTGGCCAGGCGGTGGGCGATGACGATGGTGGTGCGGTCTTGCATCGCCGCTTCCAGCGCAGCCTGCACCACGCGTTCGCTTTCCGCGTCCAAAGCGCTGGTGGCTTCGTCCAGCAGCAACAGCGGCGGGTTCTTCAGCATCGCGCGCGCAATGCTGATGCGCTGGCGCTGGCCGCCGCTCAAGCGCACACCGCGCTCACCCAGGTAGGTGTTGTAGCCCTCGGGCAATGCGCTGATGAAGTCGTGGGCATAAGCGGCCTTGGCGGCGGCCTGCACCTCGGCGTCTGTGGCGGTGGGTTTGCCGTAGCGGATGTTTTCCAGAGCGCTGGTCGAAAACACCGTGCTGTCTTGCGGCACGATGCCGATGCGCTGGCGCAACTCGGCCAGCGAAAGCGCTTGCAGCGGCACGCCATCCAGCAGCACGCGGCCGGCCTGCACGTCGTAAAAACGCAGTGCCAGCTGCAGCACCGTGCTCTTGCCGGCGCCGCTGGGGCCGACCAGCGCCAGCGTTTCGCCGGGGCGCACGGCGAGGCTGAAATCGGCCAGCGATGACTGCTTCGGGCGCGACGGGTAGTGGAAGCTGACATTCTCAAACACCAGTGTCGAGCCGCCCTTCACGGGTGGCAGCACACTTGGAGAGTTAGGCTCGGCGACTGGTGAGTTCGCAGCCAGCAGTTCCATCAAACGTTCGGTGGCGCCAGCGGCACGCAACAGGTCGCCATAGACCTCGCTCAACACCGCCACGGCGCCGACGAAGATGACGACGAAGACCACCGTCTGCCCCAGGTGTCCGGCGCTGATGCGCCCGGCCAGCACCGCTTGCGTGCCCTGGTACAAGCCCCAAAGCAGCGCGCCAAAGGTGGCGGTAATCATGAAGGCCACCAGCAGCGCACGCACCGTGGTGCGTTTGCGGGCGGTCTCGAAAGCCGCTTCGGTGCTGACATCGAAACGCCGGGCTTCGCGCTCTTCCTGCACAAAGCTCTGCACGACAGGAATCTCGCCCAGCACCTCGGCGGCGATGGCGCTGCTGTCGGCGACGCGGTCCTGGCTGGCGCGCGACAGCTTGCGCACGCGGCGGCCGAAGTACAGGCTGGGCAGCACCACCAGCACCAGAATGCCCAGCACCTGCGTCATCACATAGGGGTTGGTGATGACCAGCGCGGCCAGCGCGCCCAGGCCCATCACCGCGTTGCGCAAGCCCATGCTCAGGCTGCTGCCGACGACGGTTTGCACGAGCGTGGTGTCGGTCGTCAGGCGGCTCAGCACTTCGCCTGTCTTGGTGGTCTCGAAGAATTCCGGGCTTTGTTTCAGCACATGGGCGTAGACGGCATTGCGCAGGTCGGCGGTGATGCGTTCACCCAGCCAGCTGACGACATAAAAACGTCCGGCTGATGTGATGCCCAGCGCCGCGGCGACGCCGAACAGCGCCAGGAAATGTTCGCGCAACTGCATCACCCGCGCGCCGGGTTCGGCGGCCACCAGGCCCTGGTCGATCAGCACCTTCAAGGCCAGCGGAAAGGCCAGCGTGCTGAGCGCTGCCAGCACCAGAAACAAGCCGGCCAGGCCGACCTGCACACGGTAGGGACGGATGAAGGGCAGCAGCCCAGAAAGCGAACGCGCTTTGGCGCCGGCAGGGCGCTGGGTGTCTTTGTCTTGGGCCATGGCGCCAGAGTCTATGCGGCGGCGCACCACGCCCCATGGCCCTGCTCGGCGATGCCGCCCATCGGCAAAACCCCCCAATCCGGGGCTTCAGTTTCCGCTGGTTGTGGTCGAATAGGGCAGGAGAAGCGCGACCGATGACACCCGCCCAGCCGCCCCAGCCGCCCAAACCGCCCGAACGGCCCCAGCGGCCCCAACCGCACAACCTTGCTCGGGCGCACCGAAGTTTGGCGGGCACAGCCGCGCCCGTCGCGGCGCGCCGGCCTGCCGCGCTGGCCGCGCCGGGCCTGCACCGCGAAGACACCGCGCCTGACAAAGGCCTGCCGCTGTCTGTGGCCGGCTTGCTGCTGGGCCTGGGCGGCGTGTTGCTGGCCGCGGCGGCCGGGTTTGCGCTGGCCCCTTTGCTTGGCGGCCTGGGTGCGCCCTGGGCCGCGGCGCTGGCCGCTGCACTGGGCGTGGCAGCGGCCGGCCTGCCGCTGGGCTGGCTGTTCTTCAAGCTGGCGGTTGACCTGGCCCCAGGTTCCGGCCGCGCAGACGCCGGCGCCGCGCCGCAGGCCGGCACCACCCGCGCCCTGTTCATGAACCTGGCCGAGCGCGAATTTGCGCGCGCCCGCCGCTATGGCACCGGGGCTGCGTTGCTCTTGGTCGACGTGGATCGCTATGCCCGCCTGTGTGAAGCGCGCGGCGCTGGCGCAGGCCATGCGGTGCTGGCCGACCTGCTGCGCCAGACCGCGCCCACGCTGCGCACCGCCGATGTGCTGACGCAGTTTGCCGGCGCGCAGATGGCGGTGTTTCTGGCCCACGCCGACGCCACCGGCGCGCTGGACGTGGCAGAACGCATACGCGAACGTGCCGAGCAGATGGAAGTGCTGTTCGCAGCCGCTGGGCAAAGCCAGGCCCTGCGCGTGACGGTATGCGCCGGTGTGGCCCACCTGCGGCCCGCGCACCTGAGCCTGCAGGCCATGATCGACGACGCGCAAGATGCCGTGGCCGCAGCGCGCAACGCCGGCGGCAACTGTGTGCGTGCGGCGCCGGTGGACGCCAGCGGCCTGCCGGGCATGCCCGGTACACCCGGCGCCCCTGGGTTTTGGCGCGAACGCCGCGCGCGGCCGAAGCAGGGCGGCACGGGCTGATGCACCCGAGCGTGGCGCGCTACATCTTCAGCGCGCCGGCATAGCCCGTCATCTCCAGATAGCCCAGGCCGACGCGTCGGCCCTGAGCGTCGAGCAATTCACTCAAGCCTTCCCAGTACACCGTGCCGGTGCTGGCACGGCTGTCGAGTTCTTGCGCATCCAGCAAGGCTTTCACGGTGAAGCGGCCCACTGGGGTGTCGACCTGCCATTGCACCGGGTAGCTGGCGCCAGTGGCCGGGCTGCGCCAGCGCGGGCCGGCGGTGAAGCGCACTTCGGTGGCTGCAAAGCTGCGTGATGGGGGCTGACCCATCGCGCCCGCCGCGCGAAAGCTGCCGCCGGCCCACAGCGCACTGCCATCGGCACGGCGCAGCACAAAGGCCGTCAGTGCGCTGCCGTCGAAGAGGTTGAAGCCCAGCCAGTCCCAGCCCACCGCGCCGGGGGCCAGGTAGGTGTCGGCCCATTCGTGGTCGAGCCAGGCGCGGCCGCTGGCTTGCACGGTCTGGCCTTGCAGCCCCACGCGGCCGGTGGCGGCCAGTTGCGGCTCGCTCAGGTAGTGGCTGAAGTGCGGGGCTTCAGGGCCCTTGCGCGACGTGCCGGCATCGCCTTGCAGCAGCAGCGCCTGGGTACGCGTGAGCCTCAGGTCCAGCGCCAGCGCATTGCCGGCTGCCACCGCGCGCCAGGCCGGGCCCCCGTCGCGCAAAGACCAGTCGGCCAACTGCACCGCGCCACGGCCCACCGCGGCGTGGCCGGTGGCGGCATCGGCTGCGCCCGACCATCTTGCGATGCGCTGGTCATGGCCATGCGTGCGTGTGGCCAGGTGCGTGACCGCGGCATGTGCAAACAGCAGCTGCCTGGCAGCGAAGCGGCTGCTGCTGTCTTCGGCCAGGCCGGTGCGGCTGCGAAAGAAAGTGATCTGAAAGCCATGTGTGGGCGCGGCCTCGCTGCCCAGCCAGCCGGTGGCGTACCACCACTCGGTGCGCGCTTGCAGATGGGCGCCGTGGTCTTGCGGAAAGCGCAGCGGCCGGCCGGCCTGCACATCAGGTGGCGTGGGCTGCGCGCGTGCGGTGCCGAACATCGGCAGCAGTGCCATCGGTCGGGCCAGCTGTTGGGCCATCAGCCGCAGCCAGCGGCGGCGCTGCGGGTTCACCAGTCTTCTTTCACGCTCAACACCGCCGCGCGCCCCGCGGCGCGGCGTGCGCTGAAGGCTGCGGTGGCCGTGCCGGCGGCCAGCACCGCAACAGCCAGCAGCGCCAGCCGGCCCCAGGGCAGCACCAGGTCCATGGTCCAGTGAAAGCTTTGCGGGTTCACGACGAACACCAGCACCATGCTCACCGCCACGCCCAGCAGCAGGCCCACCAACACGCCCGCGGCGACCCAGGCGCCGGCTTCCAGTGCCACCAGCACCACCACCTGCCGGCGGGTCAGCCCCAGGTGGGCGAGCAGGCCGAATTCCTTGCGTCGAGCCAGCACCTGGGCCGACAGGCTGGCCGCCACGCCGACCAGCCCGATGGCGATCGCCACCGCCTGCAGGTAGTAGGTGACGGCGAAGCTGCGGTCGAAGATGCGCAGCGACAGTTTGCGCAGCTCGGTGCTGGATGCGAAATCCAGCATGTGGGGGTCGGGCAGCAGCGCGCGCAGGCTGTGCTGCACGGCGGCTGCATCGGCACCCGGGTTCAGCCACAGCGCCAGGTCGTTCAGGCGTTCATCGCCGGTGATGCGGCGGTAGTCGGCTTCGTCCATCACCACAGCGCCGAATTGGCGCGCGTAGTCGCGCCACACGCCACGCACGCGCACGGGCACCTGCTGGCCGGCCAGCGGCAGCAGCAGGCGGGTGCCTTCTGCGGCCCCATACAGCGCCACCATCGCTTCGCTGACAAACACGCCGGCCTCGCCGGCCTTTATCACGTTGACAGGCAGCGGCGCTTGCAGCAGCGGCAGTGCGTCTTGCGGCACGGGCAAGGCGCGCGAGATCAGCGTCACGGCGGGCTTGTCATCGGCCAATTGCAAGGCCCGCGAACGTGACGCCTGCACACGCGCCACGCCAGGCACGGCCGCCGCACGGATGGCGAAATCGGCCGGCAGCCAGGCCTGCTCGGCACTGGCGCCGGTGGCGGCGCTGCGTGCGTACAGCTCAGCCGGTAGCACGTTGTCCAGCCAGTGGCTGACACCTTCGCGGAAGCTGGCCACCATGACTGTCAAAGCCACGCTCAAGGCCAGGCTGGCGACGACGCCGGCCACCGCGGCGGTGGCGGTGCGGCGCTGGAAGCGGGCGCGTTGCAAGGCCAGCAGCGGCAGTGCTCCACGCACGGCGGGTACCGCCGCCAGCAGCGCATGCACCACCGCCGGCACCAGCGCCACGCCGCCAAACAGCAGTGCGGCCACCGCGGCATAGGCCGCCAGCGGCAGGCCGAACAGCGGCGGCGCAAACGCCGCAGCCGTGCCAGCCATCAACAGCGTTAGCCCCGGCCAGGCCGGCGGCGCGCTGCCGCCCGGTGTGCCCAGGCCTTTCAGCGCCAGCGCGGGTGACAGTTGTTCGGCCTGCCTGGCCGGCCACCAGCCGCCCAGCACCGCTGACGCCGTGCCCAGCAGCCCAAAGGCGACCGTGCCCGCCACACCCACCTGCAATGGCGGTGCAATGCCTGGGAAGTAGCCGCCGCCCAGATCACCCGCCAACAGCCGCAGCGCCGCCGCGGCCAGCGCCGCGCCACCGGCCAGGCCGAGGATGCTGCCCACCGCACCCAGCAGTGCGCATTCGGCCAGCACCCAGCTTCTGCGCTGCCGCGCCGTCAAGCCCAACACGCCCAGCAAGGCGAAGGTGGGTGTGCGCTGCGCGACGCTGAGCGAGACCACCGAGAAGACCAAGAAGGCGCCGACGAACAAAGCCACCAGCGCCAGCACCGTCAAGTTCACGCGGTAGGCACGCGACAGGTTCGAGACACGCTGCTCGGTATCGTCAGCAGCCACTGCGGCCACGCCAGCGGGCAGCCGCAGCGCTGCCAGCCAGGCTGCGCGTTCGGTGCCCGGCACGAGCCGGATGTCGATGCGAGAGAGACGGCCGATGGCGCCGAAGACCTGCTGCGCGCCGGCCAGGTCCATCACCACCAACGGCGTGCCGCCGGCGGCCGTCTGCCCGGCCACACGCAACGCCGCGTAGGTCGTGCCGGCCTGCAAGCGCAATGTGCCGGCATGGCCCAGCTTGGCCGCCGCTGGGTTGGGGAAAGCGACCGTGGGGTCGAGCATCACCAGCCGGTCTTCGCCCGCTGCCATGCGCGGGATCAAAGCCGGAGCCAGTGGCGCTGCACGCAGCAGGTCCAGCCCCAGCACGCGCACCGCCACACGGCGGCCGTCGGCGGCTTGGGCGTAGGTGTCCACCTCCAGCACCGGGCTGGCGATCGCCACGCCGGGGCTGACGGCGATGCGCTCGAACAGCGCGTCGTCGAAACCTTCGCGCGGGCCGCGCAGCGTCAGGTCGGGCTCGCCATTGGCGCTGCGCACGGCCTGTGAAAACTCGGCCAGTGCCGAGTTGTTGATGAGGTGCACCGAGTAGGCCAGCGCCACGCCCAGCGCGACAGCCAAAAGTGCAACGGCATGCCGCCACGGGTGGTGGCGCCATTCGCGGCGTACCAGCAGACCGAGCAGCGGCCACGGCGTCAGCAGCCCGCTGTTCACGGCGCGGGTGCGGCCAGGATGCCGCTGGCTGTAAGCCGCAGCACGCGGTCGGCACGCGCT
Organism: Betaproteobacteria bacterium; assembly: GCA_031371275.1. Classification (GTDB taxonomy): domain Bacteria; phylum Pseudomonadota; class Gammaproteobacteria; order Burkholderiales; family Burkholderiaceae_C; genus Rubrivivax. Next base: position 8,054 of record JANMJI010000203.1, on the reverse strand, counting down.
GCGGCGGCGGCCGAATGTGTCACCAGCAGGCAGGCCGCGCCGGTGTCGCGCACCTCGGCACGCAGCACGTCCAACACGCGCGCGGCGGTGTCGGGGTCGAGGTTGCCGGTGGGTTCGTCGGCCAGAATCAAAGCCGGCGCATGCACCACCGCGCGCGCAATCGCCACCCGCTGCAACTGCCCGCCCGACAACTGCGCTGGCAGCCTGGCACCCAGCCCGTCCAGCCCCACCGCGGCCAGCACGGCGGCCACGCGCTTGTCGTCGTTGCGGTCCAGCAAGCGCAGCGGCAGGCTGACGTTTTCTGCCACCGTCAGATGCGGCAGCACATGGAAGGCTTGGAACACAAAGCCGAGCTGCGCGCGGCGCAAGCGGGCGCAGCCGTCGTCGTCCAGCGTGGCCAGATCCATGCCGTTGATCTGCACCTGGCCGGTGTCTGCGCGGTCCAGGCCGGCAATGCAGTTCAGCAGTGTCGATTTGCCGACGCCAGATTCACCCAGCAAAGCGATGAATTCGCCGCGCTGCAACTGCAAGCTGACATCGTGGAAAACGGGCGTATCGCCAAAGCGCTTGCCCAGGGCATGAAGACTCAACATCGGTGCTGCCGATGATGCCGCATGACGCCAAACCTTCAAAGGCTGCGTGCTATCGTGCCCCGGGCATTGCAAGCGGGGGCAGCACACCATGGCATACGAGATCGACCTGTCGGGCCGCGTGGCCTTCATCACCGGCGCTTCCAGTGGCCTGGGTGCGCAATTTGCCAAGACCCTGGCCGCAGCCGGTGCCGGTGTGGTGCTGGCAGCGCGGCGTGTCGAAAGGCTGAAGGCGCTGCGGGCAGAGATCGGCGCCGAAGGCGGCTACGCCCATGTCGTGGGCCTGGACGTCACAGACCCCGTCAGCATCCGCGCCGCCGTGGCCCATGCGGAAACCGAGATGGGCGCTATTGACATCCTGGTCAACAACTCTGGCGTGGGCGGCCAGCAAAAGCTCACCGACGTGACGCCCGACGACTACGACCGTGTGATGGGCACCAACACCCGCGGTGCTTTCTTCGTGGCCCAGGAAGTGGCCAAGCGCATGATCGCGCGCAGCAAGGGCGAAGCGCCCGGCACCTACACCGGCGGGCGCATCGTCAACGTGGCTTCGATGGCCGGGCTGAAGGTGTTTCCGCAGATCGGCGTGTACTGCATGAGCAAGGCCGCCGTGGTGCACATGACGCGTGCCATGGCGCTGGAATGGGGGCGCTACGGCATCAACGTCAACGCCCTCTGCCCGGGCTATATCGACACCGAGATCAACCACCATGTCTGGCAGACCGAAGCCGGCCAGAAAATGGTGCAGGCCATGCCGCGCAAACGGGTGGGTCAGCCGCAAGATCTGGATGTGGTGCTGATGATGCTGTGCTCGAACCAAAGCCATTTTGTGAACGGCGCCATCATTTCGGCCGACGACGGGCAAGCGGTCTAGGTCTTGCGACACCTGACGCCGCTTGAAGCCCGCGTGCTGGGCGTGCTGGTGGAATAGCAGGCCACCGTGCCTGACACCTATCCGCTGTCGCTGAATGCACTGATCGCCGGCTGCAACCAGAAGACCGCACGCAGTCCCGTCATCGAAGCCACCGAAGCCGATGTGCAAGGCGCCATCGACGGCCTGAAGGGCCTGAGCCTGGTGTTTGCAGGCAGCAGCAGCCGCGTGCTGAAGTTCGAACACAACACGGCGCGTGTGCTGCACGTACCTTCACAGGCTGTCGCGCTGCTGGCGGTGCTGATGCTGCGCGGCCCGCAGACCGCGGCCGAGTTGCGGCTGAACTGCGAACGGCTGCACCGTTTTGCCGACATCTCGTCGGTCGAAGGTTTCCTGGAAGAACTGGCGGGCAAGCCCGAGCCGATGGCCATCAAGCTGCACCGCGCGGCCGGTGAACGTGAAGCGCGCTGGGCGCAACTGCTGTGTGGTGAAGTGGCGCAGCCGGCGCAGCGCGCGGGCAACGACGACCGCATCGACGGCGGCATGAATGTCAGTGCAGGTGAGTTGTTAGCCCTGCGCACCGAACAAGCCCGACTGGCCGCCGAGGTGGCTGAGCTGAAAGCCCTGGTGCAGCGCCTGGCGCGCGAACTGGGTGTCGAATAAACCTGTTTGACCGAGGATGACGGAGCAAGCCCATGCGTTTCGAGTTGCCCACCGAAAAGAAACTGGTGCATGCGGCATTGGTGCCACTGCGCTGGGGCGACATGGACGCCATGGGCCACATCAACAACACGCTCTACTTCCGTTACATGGAAATCGCGCGGCTGGACTGGATGTTCAGCGTCGGCGCCGGCACCAACCGCAGCGGGCAGGGCCCGGTCATCATCAACGCGTTTTGCAACTTCCTGCGCCAGCTGGAATACCCCGGCGATGTGCGCGTGGCGATGTACGTGGCTGAGCCTGGCCGCAGCAGCTTCGAGAGTTACCACACCATTGAGCGCACCGACGAGCCTGGTGTTGTCTACTGCGAAGGCGGTGCGCGGGTGGTGTGGACAGACTTCCAGGCGCGCAAGTCTGTGCCCATGCCCGACTGGTTTGTCAAACTTCTGAAGTGAGTGCACCGTGGTGAACGAAGGCTCGGTTCGCCGCAGCTGGGTGCGCGAAGCCATACGCCGCATCGAAGCCGACTACCAGCGTTGCAGCGACACCCATCTGATCCCGCTGGCTTTGCCCGCTTTCACGGGCATCGATCTGTACCTGAAAGACGAGTCCAGCCACCCCACCGGCAGTCTGAAACACCGGCTGGCGCGCAGCCTGTTCTTGCATGCGCTGTGCAACGGCTGGCTGCGCGAAGGCAGCACCGTGGTGGAAGCGTCCAGCGGCAGCACGGCAGTCAGCGAAGCCTATTTCGCGCGCCTGCTGGGCCTGCCCTTCATCGCCGTGATGCCGCGCAGCACCAGCCCGCAGAAGCTGGCAGCGATTGAATTCCATGGCGGCACCTGCCATCTGGTGGACGACGCGCAGACGATCTACGCCGAAAGCCGGCGCCTGGCCGATGAAAAGCACGGCCACTTCATGGACCAGTTCAGCTACGCCGAACGCGCCACCGACTGGCGCGCCAACAACAACATCGCCGAGAGCATCTACACCCAGATGCAGCGCGAAACACATCCGTGCCCAACCTGGATCGTCGCCGGCGCCGGCACCGGCGGCACGCTGGCCACCATCGGCCGCTACGTGCACTACTGTCGCCACGACACGCGGGTGTGCGGCGCCGATGCCGAACGCAGCGTGTTCTTTGACCATTATGTGGGCGGTGACGCGACACTGACGCTGGCCCAGCCATCGCGCATCGAAGGCATAGGCCGGCCGCGTGTGGAAGCGTCTTTTGTGCCGGGCGTGCTTGACGCGATGGTCAAGGTGCCCGACCTGTGGAGTCTGGCGGCGATGCACGCCTTGAGCGTGCAACTGGGGCGGCCTGTGGGCGGCTCCACCGGCACCAACCTCATCGCATCATTGGCCTGTGCGCGGGCGATGCAGCGCCAGGGCTTGCAGGGCGCCATCGTCACGCTGCTGTGCGACGGCGGCGAACGCTACCGCCACAGCTATTTCGACGACGCCTGGCTGGCCGCGCAAGGCCTGGAATGTGGCGCCCAGAGCGATGCCATCGAAGCGCTGGTGCAGCGCGGGCAGTGGCCCGATGCGCTGTTGCAATCGTGGCGGCTGGCCGGCGATTTCGGCTGATGCACTGTGCTCACGGCACAGCCGAATAAGGCCCGCCCTTTTCCAGCGCCCGCCGGTAGGCCGCGCGGGCATGAATGCGCACCAGCCAGTCGCTCAACTTGGGGAAATTGCTGCCCAGCACGCCGCGCTCGGCCGCGGCTTCCACCGGGTAGCTCATCTGGATGTCGGCGGCCGTGAACTGACTGCCCGCAAACCACGGCTGACGGCCCAGTTCGGCTTCCATGAAAGCCATCTGCCGTTCGATGTTGGGTGACACAAAACTGGACATCACCTGGCGCGCAATGCCCTTGACGATGGGTTTGACGAAGAAGGGAACGGGGGCTTCACGCACTTTGTCGAAGACCAGTTTCATGAGCAGAAAGGGCATCGCGCTGCCCTCCGCAAAGTGCAGCCAGTAGGTGAAGGCGCGGCGCGCTGCGGTGCCGGCGGCGGGGCGCAGTGGGGTGTTGCCGTGGATGGCGCCATGGGCATCAAGCAAGTATTCGATGATGGCGCCCGATTCGGCCACCGTGATGTCGCCTTCGGTGATGACCGGGCTCTTGCCCAGCGGGTGAACGGCCATCAGTTCGGGCGGCGCTTGCAGGGTCTTGGGGTTGCGCTGGTAACGGCGTACTTCATAGGCCAGGCCCAGCTCTTCGAGCAGCCACAGCACACGCTGCGAACGGGAATTCTCAAGGTGGTGCAGGACGATCATGGCGTGGCTGGCGTCTGCAGTGACAGCAGCGCGTAAGTGGTGGTGGCGTGTGCGGCCAGCTCGGCCTCGGCGTTGATGACCTGCATCTCACCAAAGACCAGCGAGCGGCCCATGCGCAGCACGCGCGCCACCACATGCACCACGCCGCTGGCGCCCGACACCGGGCGCAGAAAGCTGGTTTGCAATTGCACCGTGGTCATGGGTTTGAAGCCACCCAGGCGGGTCATCACCGCCAGCACCATGGCCGTGTCGCAGGCCGCCATCATGGTCTGGCCGCACAGCACCCCGCCTTCGTGCACATGCCGGGCTGTCACCGGCAGCGCCAGCGTCACCTCGCCGACGCGGGCTTGCAGCACGCGCAGGTCCAGTTCACGCACCCAGGGCGCGAAGACATGGCCGAGCGCGGCGGTGAGCATGTCGACATCGGCAAACGACGCCTGCGGGTCTGGCTGGGTCATGGCGGACACTTCCTGGGCAAGCCTTCTTGATGTGGAGTGCAGCAATTCTAAAGAGCCCCGCCCCCAGCATGCCCGCGTAGTACGCTTGGGGGCACCATCACCTTCTGTGGAAGACCCAAGCGCATGAACAAGCTCTACCCCAACGCCGCGGCGGCGCTGGCTGGCATCGTCAATGACGGCGCCCTGCTGGCCGTTGGTGGCTTCGGCCTGTGCGGCATTCCCGAGGCGCTGATCGACGCGCTGCGCGACAGCGGCGTCAAGAACCTCACCGCCATTTCCAACAACGCCGGCATCGATGGCTTCGGCCTGGGCAAGCTGCTGGAAACGCGGCAGATCAAGAAAATGATCAGCAGCTATGTCGGCGAGAACAAGGAGTTCGAGCGCCAGTATCTGGCGGGTGAACTTGAACTTGAATTCACGCCCCAAGGCACGCTGGCCGAAAAGCTGCGCGCTGGTGGCGCCGGCATCCCGGCCTTCTTCACACGCACCGGCGTCGGCACGCTGGTGGCCGAAGGCAAAGAGCAGCGTGAGTTCGACGGCCATCAGTACATCATGGAACGTTCGCTGGTGCCCGATGTGTCATTGGTGAAAGCCTGGAAGGCCGACCATTCGGGCAACCTGATGTTCCGCTTGACGGCGCGCAACTTCAACCCCGCGGTGGCCATGGCTGGCAGGATTACCGTGGTCGAAGTCGAAGAGATCGTGCCCACCGGCAGCTTCAACCCCGACGACGTGCACCTGCCTGGCATTTACGTGCACCGCATCGTGCTCAACGCGACGCCAGAAAAGCGCATCGAAAAACGAACCATCACTGAGAAAGCGGGGGTCTGACCATGGCCTGGACACACGACCAGATGGCCGAGCGTGCGGCGCACGAACTGCAAGACGGCTTCTACGTCAACCTGGGCATTGGCTTGCCCACGCTGGTGGCCAACTTTGTGCGCAGCGACATCGAGGTCTGGCTGCAAAGCGAAAACGGCATGTTGGGCATCGGCCCGTTTCCGACCGAAGAAAACGTCGACGCCGACCTCATCAACGCCGGCAAGCAGACCGTCACCACCATCCCCGGCAGCAGCATCTTTGGCAGCGAAACCAGCTTCGCGATGATCCGCGGCGGCAAGATCAACCTGAGCATCCTGGGCGCGATGCAGGTCAGCGAGAAGGGCGACCTGGCGAACTGGATGATCCCGGGCAAGATGGTCAAAGGCATGGGTGGCGCGATGGACCTGGTGGCCGGCGTGGGCCGCGTGCTGGTGCTGATGGAACATGTGGCGCGCAAGAAAGACGGTAGCACCGACCTGAAGATACTGCCGCAGTGCACGCTGCCGCTGACCGGCGTGGGCGTGGTCAGCCGCATCATCACCGACCTGGCGGTGATGGACGTGACACCGCAAGGTTTGAAGGTGGTGGAAATGGCACCCGGCGTGACGCATGAAGAACTGCAAAGCAAGACGGGCGTGGCGCTGCATTAGGCTGCATTAGGCTGCTTAGGCTGCGTTAACCTGTATCAGCCTGAATTCGCAATGCTGCATCGGAAGGTCTACTTGAAGCGCTTAGGTTTGCTGGCTACCCTGGCCGCTGCCATGCTGGTCCCCGCGCCAGCTACCCACGCCCAAGACAACGCCCGCTTCATGAAACGCTGCGGCGAATGGGTGGCCAAGAAAGGCTATTCGGTGGACTACATCGAACAGCGCACCGGCGAACGCCCATCGGGCAACATGGCGCAGAACTGGCGGTCCAATCTCGACCCCAAAGACGCAGCCCCGGGTGACGTGGTCTTCATCGGCGTTGACGGCGGTGACGGCAAGGGCCAGCGCGCCGAAGTGGTGGAAGAGGTCAGCCGCGATGCCGATGGCCGCATCAAGTCCTTTCGCACCTCGTCGATGAATATCGGCAAGTCGGTCGAGGCCGAATGCCATGTCACGGAAAACTTCGGTAAGGTGACGACCCGGCGCGTCGCATTCGACCGTGTCATCCGCGCCTGGCACCCCGGCACGAAGTGATGCGCCGGCTGCTGTGGGGGCTGGCGCTGGTGCCGGTGCTGGCACTGGCAGCATGCAGCGCGCCGGCGCCAGTGCTGGACGGCGACCTGGCCCAGCAGCCCGAAGGTGCGTCGGGCCGCGGCGAAGAAGTGGCCGGGCAAGGCCGGCGTTTTTTGATCGCCACGGCCAACCCGCTGGCCAGCGCGGCGGGCCAGCAAATCCTGCTCGCCGGTGGCTCCGCCCTGGATGCGGCGATTGCCGTGCAGATGGTGTTGACGTTGGTAGAACCGCAGTCCAGCGGCATTGGCGGCGGCGGGTTTTTAATGCACTGGGACGGCCAGCAGGTGCAGGCCTGGGACGGCCGCGAAACCGCACCGGCCGCGGCCGACGAGACCATGTTCCTGGCCGCCGAGGGCCGCCCCGTGCCCTTTGCCGAAGCGGTGCGTGGCGGCCGTGCCGTGGCCACGCCGGCCGTGCTGAAGATGCTGGAGGCCGCGCACCGCGAGCATGGGCGCCTGCCCTGGGCGCGTTTGTTCGAACCCGCCATCGCGCTGGCCGATGAAGGCTTCTTGCTCAGCCCACGTCTGCACACCTTGCTGATGGGCGCACCCGGTCTGCGTGGAGACCCGCGAGCCCGCCGCTACTTCTTTGCCGGCGATGGCCAGCCTTGGCCGGTGGGCCACCGCTTGAAGAACCCAGCGCTGGCGGCGGTGTTTCGCGCCATCGCCACGCAAGGCGGCGACGCGCTGTACCGCGGCCCCATCGCTGCCGACATCGTGGCGCGGGTGCGCGGCCACGCCGTGCCCGGGCGCTTGAGCGAGGCCGACCTGGCCGCCTACCAGCCGCGCCAACGTGAAGCGCTGTGCGCCGATTGGCATGTGCAGCAACGTGCTTACCGCGTCTGCGGCTTCCCGCCGCCGTCATCGGGCCAACTGGCGGTGATGCAAATCCTGGGCATGCTGGCGCAGCGGCCTGAAGCCTCGGTGTTGCCGCCGTCTGCGACGCCCGGCGTGCCTGGCGCGGCGTGGTTGCATGTCTACACCGAAGCCGCGCGCCTGGCCTTCGCCGACCGCGCTTTGTACGTGGCCGACCCCGACTTCGGCCCCGTACCACCGGGCGGTTATGCCGCGTTGCTGCAGCCGGCGTATCTTGCGCAGCGTGCGGCGCTGATAGGCCCACGCGCACTCGCCGAAGCGCCGGCCGGCAGGCCCGCGG
>JANMJI010000174.1:0-1552 GCA_031371275.1 Betaproteobacteria bacterium | reverse complement strand
GCTGACCGGCCAGCCGCTGGTGCTGCAATTCCGCTCGGTGCAGACGGGTGTGCGCAAGACCCTGGACATCATCGACAACCAGCGCCTGGTGGCCGGCGTGCGCGGCACCGCCGTGGGCTGGGATCTCGATGCCGGTCTCGTTTACAGCAAGAACAAGACCTCGACCTACCTGCGCCAGGGCTGGGTCGACACCAACGCGTACCTGAACCTGGTCAACACCGGCGTCATCAACCCCTTCGGCGACACCACCGACCCGGCGGCGCTGGCGGCGGCCTTCGCCACCAACTCAAACGGCTTGTTCAACACCGCTTGTTCATCACCATCACGCAGACCATCAAGGGCGTGGATACCAAAGCATCGCGCGAAGTCTTCAAGCTGCCGGCCGGCGCCGTCAGCGTGGCGGTGGGCGCCGAGTTGCGCAAGGAGACGCTGGACATCAACCCGTCAGACGCCAACCGCCGCGGCCTGGTCGCGGGCTTTGGCGGCGTCGGCGGTGTGCCGACCGTCGGCGACCGCAACGTCACCTCGGGCTGTGTCGAAGTGGCGGTGCCGATCATCAAGGGCCTGGAGATCGACGCCGCGGTGCGCTACGACAAATACGAAAACGTCGGCAGCACCACCAACCCCAAGCTGTCGCTGCGCTGGCAGCCTGTGGACCAGCTGCTGGTGCGTGCCTCAGCCGGCAGCGGCTTTCGCGCGCCGACCTTGCTGAACCTGCTGCAGCCGCAGTCGCAAGGCGTGACGACCGACGGCCAGCGCGACCTGCTGCGCTGCCCGGTGGTGGCGCCGACCAACATCGACTGCAGCACGCAATACAACACGCTGGGCGGCGACAACCCCGATCTGCAACCAGAGAAATCGCGCGCTGTCACGTTGGGCACGCTGTTCGAGCCGACGCCCGACTACTCGATCGGCGTCGACTATTTCAACGTCCAGGTCAAAGAGACCATCACCTCGGGTGCGGCCTCGATTGCCACCATCGTGGCCGACCCGGCGCGCTTTTCCAGCCTCATCGTGCGGCGCGCACCCGACGGCAATGTCAGCGGCGTGGGCCCCATCGCCTTCATCCTGCAAGGCCTGGTGAATTTGGGCAAGGTGGTGGTGGCGGGCACCGACATCGACCTCAAGGCCCGGGTGCTGAACAGCGGCAGCGACAAGGTGACGCTGCGCCTGAACGGCACCTACTTCAGCAAGTACGACGTGCAGAACCTGAACCTGTCGTACACGTCGGCGATCAACAACCCGGCCAACGGCAGCATCGGCGTCGTCGTGCGCTGGCGTTACACGGCCGGTGCGACCTGGGACACCGGCCCCTGGTCGGCCACCCTGACGCAGAACTTCCAGACCGGCTACCGCGACGTGCGCACCGCGCTGCAACCGGCCGGCGTGCCGACCCGCAACGTGGCTTCCCACGCCACCTATGACACACAGGTCAGCTACACCGGCATCAAGGCCGTGAAGCTGACGCTGGGCGTGAAGAACCTGGCCGACACCAACCCGCCCTACACCAACTACGGCGGCGGCTTCGTCGGTGGCTACGACCTCAGCTACA
>JANMJI010000152.1:0-13256 GCA_031371275.1 Betaproteobacteria bacterium | reverse complement strand
CGCTCGTGCATGCGCGGCACGCCGCTCAGCTCGAAACGCCCGCCCTGGGTGGCCGCCAGCACGGCCAAGGCGGCGGCCAGCGGGCGCATGGCGGTGCCGGCGTTGCCCAGGAAGAGTTGCGCCTGGTGTACAGGCAGTCGGCCTGCCAGGCCGGTGATGTGCAGCACCTTGCCTTCTTGGCGCAGCGTGCAGCCCAGCGTGGCCAGCGCGGCCAGCATCACACGCGTGTCGTCACTGTCCAGCAGGTCGTGTACGGCGGTGGTGCCGGCGGCCAGACCGGCCAGCAACAGCACGCGGTTGGAAATGCTCTTGCTGCCCGGCAGGCGCACCGTGCCCGATGCGCCGTTGAGCGGCGGAAGGTCAAGAAAAGGGATGTCGAACATCAGCGATCTGCGCGGGGCGTACGGGGCCCAAGGTCGGGATGACGGTCGGTGTTTGTCAGTGCTTTTCAGCAATTAGCTCTTGCTGGAACCGGGCACCCGCGGTGCGCCCATCTGCCAGACCGCACGGCCTTCGGCGGGGCCGCGTATCAGGCCTTCCAGCGCGTCGACATTGCCTTCGCGCATGACATGTTCCAGGGCATCCAGCGCCTGGCGGAAACGCTGGCTTTGCTTGAGCACTTCCTCGCGGTTGGCGACCAGGATGTCGCGCCACACTTCGGGGCTGCTGGCAGCGATGCGCGTGAAGTCGCGAAAACCAGGCCCGGCCAGCGAAAGAAAGTCGCGCCCGGCAGGCTGGTTGACCACCGAGCTGAAGTAGGCAAAAGCCAGCAGGTGCGGCAAGTGGCTGACGGCGGCAAAGGCAGCGTCGTGGTTCTCGGCCGTCATCTTCAGCACCTGGGCGCCCACCGCGCTCCACACATCGGTGGCCTTTTGCACCAGCTCGGGCGTGGTCTGCGCCAGTGGCGTGATGATGACCTGGCGGCCACTGAACAAAGCTGCGTCGGCATGCTGGATGCCTGAGGCTTCCTTGCCGGTGATGGGGTGCGCCGGCACGAAAGAGCCGATGCGTTCGCGCAGCACACGGCGTGCAGCATCGACCACGTCGCGCTTGGTGCTGCCGACGTCCATCACCAGCACACCGGGCTCGACCAGGTGGCGTATGGCCTTGAAGGTGGTCTCGGTGGCCGCCACCGCCACGGCCAGCAGCACGATGTCAGAGCCCGACACGGCCAGCAAAGCCGATTCGGCGACCACGTCGATAACCCCCATCTTGCGCGCCAGCTCGGTCGTGCTGGGCGACTTGCTGTAGCCCACCACGCGCTTCACCAAGCCTGCACGTTTAAGCGCCAGCGCGAAGCTGCCGCCCATCAACCCGCAACCGATGACACCAAGTTGGTTGAACATGGTCAGTGCACGTCGATGGGGTAGGTGCCGAGAATCTTGAAGTAGGCACAGGCCGCGCGCAACTCCTTCAAGGCGGCCCCGACGCGCGGCTCTTCGGGGTGGCCTTCAACGTCGATGTAGAAGTAGTACTCCCACTGGCCGGAACGCGCCGGGCGCGATTCGAAGCGGGTCATCGAGACGCCGTGGTTCTTCAGCGGCACCAGCATGTCGTGCAGCGCGCCGGGCCGGTTCGTCACCGACACCACCAGGCTCGTGCAGTCGTGCCCTGAAGCCTTCGGCGCAGGGTGGCGCTGCGGGTGCGTGACGATGGCAAAGCGGGTGCGGTTGTGCGGGTCGTCCTGTATCGCCGGGGCCAGCACATGCAGGCCGTATTCACCGGCCGCGCGCTGGCTGGCAATGCCGGCCAGGTGGCTGTCAAGGCTTGCCATTCGCGCACCCTCGGCGTTGCTGGCCACGGGGCGGCGTTCTGCATCAGGCAGGTGGTGGCTCAGCCAACGGTGGCATTGCGCCAGCGCCTGTGGATGTGCGCAGACGGCGCTGATGCCGGCCAGGCTGTCTACGCTGCGCAGCAGGTTCTGGCGCACCACCAGGCTGGTTTCGCCGATGATGAACAAGGGTGTGGTCAGGAACAGGTCCAGTGAACGTGCCACCACGCCTTCGGTGGAATTTTCCACCGGCACGACGCCAAAGTCGGCCGCGCCCGAGGTGGCCGCGTGCATCACCTCGTCAATGCTGGCGCAGGGCACGCGCACGATGCTGGCGCCGAAGAAGCCCAAGGCTGCTTCTTCGCTGAAGGTGCCGGCCGGCCCCAGGTAGGCCACGCGAGTGGGTGTTTCCAGCGCGCGGCAGGCCGACATGATTTCGCGCCAGATCGGTGCCACGCTTTCGTTTTTCAGCGGGCCGGCATTGATGGCCTTCAGACCATCGATGACCTGGGCCTCGCGTTCTGGCCGAAAGACCACCGAGCCTTCGTGTTTCTTCAGCTCGCCCACTTCCAGCGCCAACCCGGCGCGCCGGTTCAGCAGCGCCAGCAGTTCGCGGTCGGCAGCATCAATGCGTTGGCGCAGCACCAGCAGGGCCGGCGCGGCGGGCAAGGCCAGCGCAGCCTGCGCGGTGGTGTGGGGGGCGGCTTGCCTGGCGGCATCTGCTTCAGTGTCTGCGGCAGCGTCTGAGGCAGCGTGTGTGGCAGCTTGTGTGTCAGGCATCTCGGCCATGTCTTGCGCGCCGCAGCGCTCTACTTCTTGACAGGGGGCTTGGCCGCCGGTGCCGCAGCAGACGCCGCCGCGGCGGGCGCGCCCAAGCCCAGCCGGCGGCCCACGGTCTGGTCCAGCGCACGCAGCTTGGGTTCGATCTCGCCGCGCGTCTCGGCCACCAGCCGCTCGCCCAGGGCGCGCTGCATGTCCGGGAAGGCTTGTTGGAACTTGCGGTTCACGGGCGATTCAAGCAGCGCGGCAATCTGGCGCAGTTCGTCTTCGGTGAAGCGTTCATCCAGCATCGCGCCGATGGTGCCGGGGGCCAGCTTGACGGCACGCTCGCGCACGATGGGGCTGGTTTCTTCGACATATTTGCGCAGGTCGGCTTCAATGTCGCGGGCCAGTGCCTCGCGCCTTTCGGCAGCCACACGCTGCAGCGCCTGGCCTGCACCTTGTTGCACCTGCAGGGCTGGCTGCTGGGCAATCTGTTGCGCCATGTTTTCCACCGCGGGTTGCAGCAGCAGCAGCACTTTGGCCGTTAGCTCTTTCTTGGCTGCCGTGGCGGGCGCCGGTGTGGCGGTTTGCGCGTGGGCCCACCCCGCAGCCACCAGGGCCGCAGCGAAGCCAATTTGCTTGAACATCAAGTTCCTTCCGGGCCGGCATCGCCGGCGGTGTTGTCTTCGGGTTCCGATCCGACTTCAGACGGCGCGTCGTTCTCAACGATGCGCTGCAGGCCGCTCAGCTTGGTGCCGTTGTCCAGCGCGATCAAGGTCACGCCTTGGGTGGCGCGGCCCAGTTCGCGTATCTCACTGACGCGCGTGCGCACCAGCACGCCCTTGTCGGTGATGAGCATGATCTCGTCGTTGGCACGTACCAGCGTGGCGGCCACGACACGGCCATTGCGCTCGCTTTGCTGGATGGCGATCATGCCCTTGGTGCCACGGCCGTGGCGCGTGTATTCGACGATGCTGGTGCGCTTGCCATAGCCGTTTTCAGTCGCCGTCAGCACGCTCTGCGTTTCGTCTTCGGCCACCAGCATGGCAATCACGCGCTGCGTGTCTTCGAGCGCCATGCCGCGCACGCCGCGGGCCGTGCGGCTTAACGGGCGCACCTCGTCTTCGGCAAAACGCACGGCCTTGCCGCCGTCGCTGAACAGCATCACGTCGTGCTGGCCGTCGGTGAGTGCAGCGCCTATCAGGTGGTCGCCTTCGTCCAGGTCCACGGCAATGATGCCGCCCTTGCGCGGGTTGCTGAACTCGTCCAGCGAGGTTTTCTTGACGGTGCCCAAAGCCGTGCTCATGAACACGAAGTGGTCAGCCGGAAAGCTGCGCGTAGCGCCCGTCAGTGGCATCACCACAGTGATCTTCTCGCCTTGCTGCAGCGGGAACATGTTGACGATGGGCTTGCCGCGTGAAGCGCGCGAGCCCTGCGGCACTTCCCAGACCTTGAGCCAGTAGACACGGCCGCGGTCGCTGAAACACAGAATCCAGTCGTGTGTGTTGGCGATGAAGAGCCGGTCTATCCAGTCGTCTTCCTTGGTCTGTGTGGCCTGCTTGCCGCGGCCACCGCGCTTTTGTGCGCGGTACTCGGCAAGCGGCTGGCTCTTGATGTAGCCGGTGTGGCTGAGCGTGACCACCATGTCGGTGGGCGTGATGAGGTCTTCGGTGCCCAGTTCCAGCGCGTTGTGTATCACCAGGCTGCGGCGTGCGCCCAGCTTGGTCTGGCCGAACTCCTGCTTCAGGTCGGCCATCTCGCCGCTGATGATGGACGTCACACGGTCGGGTTTCGCCAGCACGTCCAGCAGATCGGCAATCTGCGCCATCACCTCGCGGTACTCGCTGATGATCTTGTCCTGCTCCAGCCCAGTCAACCTTTGCAGGCGCATCTGCAAGATTTCCTGCGCCTGGTCATCGCTGAGCCTGTACAGGCCGCCCGGCTGCAGCCCGTAGCTGCCGGGCAGGCCTTCAGGCCGGTAAGCGGCACGGCCACCGGGCGTGCTTTCTTCGGCGCGCGCCAGCATCTCGCGCACCATGCTGCTGTCCCAGCTCTTGGCCATCAAAGCGGCCTTGGCCACCGGCGGCGTCGGGCTGGTCTTGATGGTCTCTATGAACTCGTCGATGTTGGCCAGCGCCACGGCCAGGCCTTCCAGCACATGGCCGCGTTCACGCGCCTTCTTCAACTCATACACCGTGCGCCGGGTGACGACCTCGCGCCGGTGTTCCAGAAAGACCTCGATCAGCGTCTTCAGGTTGCACAGCTTGGGCTGGCCGTCTATCAAGGCCACCATGTTGATGCCGAAGGTGTCTTGCAGCTGGGTCTGCTTGTACAGGTTGTTCAGCACCACCTCGGGCACTTCACCGCGCTTGAGTTCAATGACGACACGCATGCCGTCCTTGTCGCTTTCGTCCTGGATGTGGCTGATGCCTTCGATCTTCTTCTCGTGCACCAGCTCGGCCATGCGTTCGAGCAGCGTCTTCTTGTTTACCTGGTAGGGAATTTCATCGACGATGATGGCCTGGCGGGCACCCTTGTCGATGTCCTCGAAGTGGCACTTGGCACGCATCACGATGCGACCGCGGCCGGTGCGGTAGCCCTCGCGCACACCGTTCAAGCCGTAGATGATTCCGGCCGTCGGGAAATCGGGCGCCGGCACGATTTCCATCAGCTCGTCGATGCTTGCGTGCGGGTTCCTCAGCAGATGCAGGCAGGCATCCACCACCTCGTTCAGGTTGTGCGGCGGAATGTTCGTTGCCATGCCCACCGCGATGCCGGTGGAGCCATTGACGAGCAGGTTTGGCAGCCGCGACGGCAGCACTGTGGGTTCGTTTTCCGAGCCGTCGTAGTTGGGCGCGAAATCGACCGTTTCCTTGTCGATGTCGGCGAGCATCTCTGAGGCGATCTTCGACAGCCGAATTTCGGTGTAACGCATCGCCGCGGCGTTGTCGCCGTCGACCGATCCAAAGTTGCCCTGGCCGTCCACCAGCATGTGGCGCAGCGAAAAGGGCTGTGCCATGCGCACGATGGTTTCGTAGATCGCCGAATCGCCGTGCGGGTGGTATTTACCCATCACGTCACCGACGATGCGCGCGCTTTTCTTGTAGGGCCTGTTCCAGTGGTTGGACTGTTCGTGCATGGCGAACAGGCAGCGCCGGTGCACAGGTTTGAGGCCATCGCGTGCATCGGGCAGCGCCCGCCCAACGATCACGCTCATGGCGTAATCGAGGTAGGAACGCCGCATCTCTTCTTCGAGGCTGACGGGGAGTGTTTCCTTGGCGAAGGAGGTCATGCGGGCATGGGATGAAGTGGGCCGAAAGGCCAGGTGCGGTGCTGCACTGCGTGCTTTATTCTACGGGTCTGGCCCTGTCGCGGCTGCGCAACAGCCGCCTCGGTCAGCCCCAAAGCAGGGCCCAAAATGCAGTCCGGCCGACGCCATATGGCACAATGTTTTGTCGGTGGTGAGTGCCCGCGGCGCTGGGGTTTGCGCGCTGGTTTCACCACGGTTTCATCACATTTCCCGCTTGTCGTTTTGGATTGTTTTGCACATAACGCAGGCTCGTCTGCGGCTTTCCTCGAGAGGAGAATCATGAAGAAATTGAACAAGGTGGCGCTGCTCTTTGCATCCGCTGCACTTGCCGCCCCGATCGCTTCGTTCGCTGCTGCCCACACCGGCGGCACGATGGCCAAGTCAATCGACAACTGGCGAGCTGCCGACGGCACCGTTTGGAAGAACGGCTCCAACGAACTCTGCTGGCGCGATGCCGGCTGGACGCCCGCGACGGCCGACGAGAAGTGCGACGGCGCCATCAAGCCACCGCCGCCGCCGCCGCCGCCCGCGCCACGTTCTGCGCCGCCGCCGCCGGCAGCCCCGCCCGCGGCTCCGCCTGCTGCGCCCATGGACACGCCGAAGCCGGCGCCTGTGGTGGTGCCGGTTGTGCCGCCCGCTCCGGTGCAGGAAAAGGTGACCTTCGCTGCCGATGCATTCTTTGATTTCGCCAAGTCTGCGCTGAAGCCCGAAGCTGCTGCCAAGCTGGGCGACCTGGTCGACAAGACCAAGGCCGTGAGCCTGGAAGTCATCATTGCCGTGGGTCACACCGACATCATCGGCAACGACGCGCTGAACCAGAAGCTGTCCATCGCTCGCGCCGAAGCCGTCAAGAGCTTCCTGGTCAGCAAGGGCATCGAAAAGAACCGCGTCTACACTGAAGGCAAGGGCTCCAAACAGCCCGTGGCCGACAACAAGACGGCCGAAGGCCGCGCGAAGAACCGTCGCGTGGAAGTCGAAGTCGTGGGCACCCGCGCCAAGAAGTGACCAGTGCGGCGCCTGGCGCCGTAGCGGTCTGGAAACCCCGCTTCGGCGGGGTTTTTGTTTTCTGCGGCTACCATCTTTGAATGAGCAACGTCGACGCACAAGAACTCGCCAAATTCAGCGAACTGGCCCACCGCTGGTGGGATCCGGAAAGTGAATTCCGTCCGCTGCACCAGATCAACCCGCTGCGGCTCGACTGGCTGGATGGTCTGGCCGGCCTGCGTGGCAAGCAGGTGCTGGATGTGGGCTGTGGCGGTGGCATCCTGGCCGAAGCGATGGCGCGCCGCGCGGCGCGGGTCACAGGCATCGACCTCGCCGCCAAGCCACTGGGCGTGGCCCGCCTGCATGCACTGGAAGCGGGTGTGCTGAACCTGAACTACCGCGAGATTGCCACTGAAGCGCTGGCCGCAGAAAGCCCGGCGTCGTTTGATGTCGTGACCTGCATGGAAATGCTTGAACATGTGCCCGACCCTGCGGCCGTGGTGCAGGCCTGTGCCAGCTTGGCCAAGCCCGGCGGCTGGGTGTTTTTCTCGACGCTGAACCGCAACCCCAAGGCCTTTCTGTTTGCCATCATCGGTGCCGAATACCTGCTGCGCCTGCTGCCCAAGGGCACGCACGAATACGCGCGCTTCATACGCCCGAGCGAGCTGGCGCGCTGGTCGCGCGAGGCCGGCTTGCAGCTGCAAGGCAGCCGCGGCATGGAATACAACCCGCTGACGCGCCGCTATGGGCTGTCGAGCGACACCAGCGTGAACTACATGCTGGCCTGCCGCAAGCCCGGGTAAGCGGCAGCTACAAGGGCGCTGGATGAGGCTGTCTTGAGGCCCGGCATCACCGCCGTGTTGTTCGATCTGGACGGCACCTTGGTAGACAGCGCGCCCGACCTGGCCGGTACTGTCAACGACATGCTGCGCCTGCGTGGCCGCCCGTCGGTGCCCTATGCGGCACTGCGGCCGCATGCCGGCTCTGGCGCCCGCGGCATGCTGCGCGTGGCCTTCGGCGTGGCGCCGCCCGAGCCCGCGTACTTCACACTGCGCGACGAATTCCACGACCACTACGCCACCCGCATGCTGCAAGACACGCGGCCCTTTGCCGCCGCATTGGCGCTGCTGGACACGCTGGACCAGCACGCTGTGCCGTGGGGCATCGTCACCAACAAGGCGCTGCGTTTTGCGCAGCCGCTGGTGCAGGCGCTGGGCCTGCACACACGCACGGCCGCACTCATCGGTGGCGACAGCACGCCGCACACCAAACCCCACCCCGCGCCGCTGCTGGAAGCCGCAACGCGCTTGTCACACCCGCCTGCGGCCTGCGTCTACGTCGGCGACGACCACCGTGACATGCAAGCCGGCCAGGCCGCAGGCATGGCCACGCTGGCCGCGGCCTGGGGCTACCTCGGCGACGGTGATCTCCCCCACACCTGGGGCGCCGATGCCGTGCTGACTGAGCCCGATGCGCTCTTGCAGTGGCTCGATCTGGCCTAAGATACGAACCTTGGGACCGACCTGGCTTCGACGTGGGTACTGAGTCGACGCGGGGCATGCCGAGCACCAGTTCGCTCGTAAAACCACTGGAAACAAAGTAACTGCGAACGATCAAACGTACGCCCTCGCCGCTTAAAACCGGAGAGCCTTGCAACAGCTTGTCTATGGGCTGGATTTGAGATCGAAAGGTCAAGAATTGCGAGGTCATTCACATAGGCTCGTGCTGCTGCGTGTCATTCGCAGCGGTCCTAAAACCAAATGACTCGGAGGACAGGTAGCGTGCTGCTGCGCGACCTGACCGCCTAAATCCAAATCAGACAGCTACGCATGTAGAACCGTTCGGCAATGGCTTGCGGACGGGGGTTCGATTCCCCCCGGTTCCACCACCATAAAGTGCGCCACAGTGCGCGGAAGTGCGAAAAGGCCCAGAGAATCAAAGCTCTGGTTCTTTTTTGTGTCCGCCGCGATGCCAGGCAGCGCGTCAAGTTCCGGCTCTCGCTACAGTAACTTTTACAGTCACCGCACCATGCGGGTGACTGCACCCAGAAAGTTACTGCATGCCCAAGCACCTGATCCTGGCGACAAGACGCTTCAGGCCATCAAAGCTGGCAACCCTCGCAAGCGCATCGGCGACGGCCCGGGGCCGTGTCTGCTGCTGTTCGTCAAAGGCGGCGCCCATGGCTGGCGCTTCGACTATTCGCATGGCGGTAAGCGGCTGACCCTCAGTCTGGGCACCTACCCGGACACCGGCCTCGGCCTGGCCCGAGAGAAGGCCGAGAAAGCACGCAAGCTGGTGGCCGCCGGCATTGACCCCAGCACCATCTTCTCTGACGACCTGGGCGGTTTGTAGGCACCGAACCGCGCAGGCAAAACGGGCTGATACAAAGGTTAATACTTGGTTCTCGGTGGTTCTGGGCTTTGCAACCGCTGTTCTGTTCCCGTTCCCGCCGCCACCGGGAACAGATTTCGGGTGGCAGCGGGAACGCGGATCGCTAGCATCCATGCGGGTTTCGGAGTTTTGTTCCCGCTGTTCCCGGTGGTTTTGCAGCCGGTCTTGAGTTGCGCGGCATGAGACCGCGTAGGCACGCGTTGAGAATCACACTTTTGTGTGACACTTCGCGCCTTCAAGGCAAGCTGAAATGACCCCAACCATGCACACCGCAACCCTCCGCGCCGTAGGCGGGTCTGTGTCCGTCACCCTGCCGCGGCAAATGCTGCGCGCGCTGGGCCTGACGGCTGGGGCGTCGGTAGCGGTGTCCGTCGAAGGCGGGCGCCTGGTGCTGTCACCGGCCCGCCCGCGCTACAGCCTGGAAGATCTGCTGGCCGGCATGAAACCTGGGGACATGCCCGCCGCCCCCGGCTGGGCTGACGCAAAGCCGGCCGGGCGCGAGGTCTGGTAAGGCCGCGAGGCGATGGCAACGAAGCGCACGGCGTATGTGCCCAAGCGTGGCGACATCATCCGGCTGGACTTCGACCCCAGCGCAGGCCACGAACAGCAAGGCACGCGGCCAGCGCTGGTGCTGTCGCCTGAGGCCTTCAACGCCTTCGGCATGGCCCTGGCCTGCCCGGTGACGCGCGGGGGCGCCTTCGCCCGGGGCCAGGCCTGGACGGTGCCGCTGGCCGGCGCAGGGCTGGCCACAGACGGCGTGGTGCTGTGCAACCAAGTGCGCACGGTGGACTGGAAAGCGCGCCGGGCACAGTTCATCGAAGCCGTGCCGCCCGAGCTGATTGCCGACGTTCTGGCGCGCGTGGCCACCCTCATGGAATGACCATCGGCGACCGGTTCACGCGGCGCGCAGGTGCAGTAACTTTTACAGTAACTCGTCGCCGAAGCCGTGGTCTTTCATAGGTGAGCGTGAGTGACCCCGATCCATTTACGGCCCTGCAAGGGGCCAGCAAGCAAGAAACCGCCAAGCCAGTTGACGGCTCGGGGTTTTTTCATGCCCGAATGGGGCCAGGTTCAGCGGTGCCACTGGCCGGCGCCGGGCTGACAACGCATGGGGCGGTGTTGTGCAACCAAGTTTGCACGTTAGCCTGGAAGGCGCGCCAGGCGCCATTCACGGAAGCCCAAGGGAAGCTGAAGACGCCGCCGCGGGTCAGCAGGCGGTGTACGTCGGCCACCCCGCTGGCCGCACCCGCTGTTGCGCGATCAGGCATTGCGTGAGGCTGACCCGCTGGCTCACGCCGATTCCAGCGCACGGCCGACGATCTCGCGCACGTCGTTGCTCTGGTCGGGTTTGGCGGCCAAGCGGGCGAGGGCTTCGCGAGCGGCGCTGCGGTAGGGCTCGGCCAAGGTGGCCCAGCGGTCCATCGCGCGGGCCAAGCGGCCGGCCATGTGCGGGTTGAGGGCATCCAGTTCCAATAGCTTGTCGGCCCACAGCACATAGCCGGCGGCGTCTGTGCGGTGGAAGGCGGCCGGGTTCTGCGTGCACAAGGTGGTCAGCAAACTGCGCGCGCGGTTGGGGTTCTTGAGTGAGAAATCGGGGTGCTTGAGCAACGCCTTGGCACGCGCAAAAACCTTGCCGCCGATGACGCCGGAAACCTCCAGCACCGGCTCGCTCGCGCGGGCCTGCAGCACAAACCACTTGTCCAGCACCAGCGCATCACCCGCGGCCTGGGCGTGGAAACGTTCCAGCGCCGGTTCGGCCAGCGGCGAATGCGAATCCACCAGCGCGCTGATGGCAGCCAGGCGGTCGCTCATGTTGCCAGCGTCCTTCACACGCTGGTAGGCGCGGCCGGGCCAGGTGGCATCGCCCGTGCGCACCGCGTGCAGACACAGCATGTGCAAGGCCAGCGCGGCCAGCGCGCGTGGGCCTGCCTGTTCGGGCAAGGGGCTGTAGCCGGCGCTGACCTGGTGGGCTTCGAAGGCCCAGGCCCAGTCGGCTTGCAGTTGTTCGGCCAGCAGGGCGCGCCACTGTTCGCGCACGGTGTGTATGCGCTGCGGGTCGCAGTGCGTCAGCTGCTCGGCGATGTAGCTTTCACTCGGCGCCATCAGTGCCAGCGCCTTGAAGGCCGGGTCCAGCGCCGGGTCGCGCAAGACGCTGCGCAGCGCACGGGCCAGGGCGTCGTCCAGCACCGGCGTGCTGCCGGTGTTCACAGCCCGCAGCAGGCGCGCCAACACCAGGCGTTGGCCGGCTTCCCAGCGGTTGAAGGCGTCGCTGTCATGGGCCAGCAGGATCACGCGTTCGACATCCGACAGCCCGTCGTCCAGCCGCACTGGCGCCGAAAAGCCGCGCAACAGCGAAGGCACTGGCGTGCGGGCCACGCCGTCGAAAGTCCAGCTCTGCTCGGCGCGGTCCAGCACCAGCAGCCGCTCTGGCGCCAGCACGCTGCCGTCGGCGGCCAGCAGCCCGGTCACGACAGGGATGACCTGCGGCAGCTTCACCGGCTGGCCGGGCGAAGGGTCGTTGTGCTGCGCCAGTGTCAGCGTGTAGCGCTGCGCGGCGGCGTCGTAGTTGCCGCGCGCGGTGACGCGCGGCGTGCCGGCTTGCGCATACCAGCGCTTGAAGGTGTCCAGCCGCGGTGTCAACTCACTTTGGGGGTTGGCATCGGCAATCGCTTGCGCAAAGTCGTCGCAGGTCACGGCCTGGCCGTCATGGCGTTCGAAGTACAAAGCCATGCCGCGCTTGAAACCTTCATCGCCCACCAGCGTGTGCATCATGCGCACGACCTCGGCGCCTTTTTCGTAGACGGTGCGGGTGTAGAAGTTGTTGATTTCCAGATAGCTGTCAGGCCGCACCGGATGGGCCATCGGGCCGGCGTCTTCGGGGAATTGCTCAGCACGCAGCTTCAGCACGTCTTCGATGCGCTTGACGGCGCGGGCCGACGCACTGCCGGCCATGTCCATGCTGAACTGCTGGTCGCGGAAGACGGTGAGCCCCTCTTTCAACGAGAGCTGGAACCAGTCGCGGCAGGTGATGCGGTTGCCCGTCCAGTTGTGAAAATACTCGTGGGCGATGACGCTTTCAATGGCTGCGAAATCGGCGTCGGTGGCGGTCGCCGAATTGGCCAACAACAGCTTGGTGTTGAACAGGTTCAGGCCCTTGTTCTCCATCGCGCCGCCGTTGTAGTCCTCCACGCCCACGACCATGAAGCGGTCCAGGTCCAGCGCCAGGCCGAAGCGCGCTTCGTCCCACACCACGCTGGCCACCAGCGAATTCATCGCATGTTCGGTCTTCTCCAGGTCGCCCGGGCGCACGTAGACCTGCAGCAGATGGTCACGGCCGGCACGCGTGCGAATGCGCTGCTCGCGCGCCACCAGCTGCCCGGCCACCAGCGCAAACAAATAGCTGGGCTTGGGGAAGGGGTCGTGCCACTTTGCAAAGTGGCGGCCGTTGTCCAAGGTGCCTTCTTCCAGCAGGTTGCCGTTGCTTAACAGCACCGGGTACTTGGTCTTGTCGGCGCGCAGCAGCACGGTGTAGACGGCCATCACGTCGGGCCGGTCGAGGAAGTAGGTGATGCGGCGAAAGCCCTGCGCTTCGCACTGCGTGAAGAAGCCACCACCGCTGGTGTACAGGCCGCTCAATTCGGTGTTCTTGTCGGGCGCGCAGGTGTTGCGGATGTCGAGGGTGAAAGTGTCCGCCGCCGGTGGGTTGTCGATGACCAGCTCATCACCTTCGTGGCGAAAGCTGACGCTGGCGCCGTCGGCCTGCACCCGCAGCAGCGTCAGGCCAACGCCCTGCAGACGCAGCGCCGGCGCCGTACCTTGGGGCATTGCCGCGTTGCGTTCGATGTGCAGCTTGCTGGCCACGATGGTCTTGGCCGCGTCAAGGTCAAAACACAGCTCGGCGCTGCGGATGAAAAACGCCGGCGCGGCATAGGCCTCGCGGCGCACGAGGGTGGTCGTGGCTTCACGCATGGTGCGCGGTCTCCAGTGTTGATCGACGCGTTCGCAGGGCGAGCCGCGTCACAGGCCTTGTTTCAGGCT
>JANMJI010000151.1:0-9285 GCA_031371275.1 Betaproteobacteria bacterium | reverse complement strand
TTGGTGGACGACACGGCGCCCCCCTTCGCCGGCAGCGCGGCCGTCAACCCGCTCGCCATGGCCGGCATGGGCAGCGCGGTTTCCTGGGGCGCCATCGTGGCCGGCGCCGCTGCTGCAGCGGCGCTGTCGTTGATCCTGCTGATCTTGGGCGTCGGCCTGGGGCTGTCTTCGGTGTCGCCCTGGGCGCGTGACGGCGTCAGCGCCGGCACGCTGGGCGTGTCGAGCATCCTGTGGCTGACTGTGACGCAGTTGCTGGCCTCGGCCATGGGCGGCTTTCTGGCCGGCCGGCTGCGCACACGGTGGCAGGGCACGCATGCTGACGAGGTCTACTTCCGTGACACGGCGCATGGCTTCTTGGCATGGGCGGTGTCTGGTCTGGCCACGGCAGCGCTGCTGGCTTCGGTCATAACGTCAATTCTGAGTGGTGGCGTGCAAGCCGGCGCGGCTGTCGCTGCGCGCCTGCCGGAGGCCGCGGCGGCGCCGATGGCGTACTTTGTCGACTCGATTTTCCGCAGGCCGGCTGCGGCAGTGGGTGTGACGCCTGTGGCCGAAGGCGGTGATCAGGAAAAAGCGCGCGAAACGGCACGCGATACAGCACGCGACATCGGCCGCGACACCGCCGAAGTGGCCCGCATTTTCGCCAATCTCAGCCGCACCGAAGCCTTGCCGACCGAAGACCTGCGTTACGTCGGTCAGCTGGTGGCGCAAAGAACCGGGCTGACGCAGGTTGAAGCCGAGCGGCGCGTCAGCGCGACCTACGAACGTGCGCAGGTCAAGCTCAATGATGCAGAGGCCGCCGCCAAGGCTGCGGCTGACAAGGCGCGCAAGGCTGCGGCCTACAGCGCGCTGTGGCTGTTTGTCTCGCTGCTCGTGGGCGCCTTCGTGGCCAGCCTGTCAGCGACCTTTGGCGGGCGCTTGCGCGACGCCTGAACTTGCGGCCGTCCTCCCCCTCAATCCACCCACTTCAAGAGGCCCCCATGCGCTCACTGCTGCTGCTTTTCCTTGGCATTCCGATCCCGATCATCATCTTGATCGCCCTCTTCGTGCATTGAGTTTTTGTCTCACCCACCCCACCCAGAAAGACCGTCATGACCACCACCCCCAAGACCAGCGCAAGCACCAAACCCGCCGCCCCGGCCAAGGACGCCATCGCCTTGCTCAAGGCCGACCATGAAGAAGTCAGCGGCCTGTTTGCCGAATACGAGAGAACGCGTTCGGTGACCAACAAGAAGGCCCTGGTGGCCGAAATCTGCACCGCGCTGGCGGTACACATGCAGATTGAAGAAGAGATCTTCTACCCCGCCGTCAAGGCCGAACTGAAAGACCACCTGATGGTGCCCGAGGCCACTGTCGAGCAAGCCGGTGCCAAGGCCTTGATCGCGCAGATTGAAGGCATTGCGCCCGACGGCGAGATGTACGACGCCAAGGTGAAGGTGCTGTCGGAATACATCAAGCACCATGTCAAGGAAGAGCACACCGAGATGTTCCCCAAGGCCAAGGCTTCGACGCTGGACATGATGGAGCTGGGCGCGCGCATGGCCGCCCGCAAAGCGCAGTTGATGGCCGCTGCGAAGGCTTGACGGTGTCAGCGGCCTAACGCCATAAAAGCATGAATAGCTGTGGCTTCAAGCCACAGCCTCACCCCACGCAGCTACGGCAAGGGCGGCGTCGGCGGCGGCGCGGGTCTGAACAGCTGACGCGTCAAAGGCACGCCCACGGCGATGGCCCACGATGCCAGGCGCGGACTGACCTGGGCGCGCCAGGCCAACGGCAGCAGTGGCCAGGCCCAGGAAAAGACGCTCAGCCAGGGCAGCTTTTGCCACCAGCGCTCGCCAGGCTGCGTTGCCAAGCCGGATGCACCCTTGATCCCGAGCGCCGCGCTGGCTGTGCCTGAACGCGCCGGCGCCCAGTGCCGCAGCGCCCATCGCGCGCCCCACACCGACACCACACCGCCCAGCAGCGGCCACAACAGGCGGCCTGGTTGGGTGGCGCGGTGCAGGCGCTGGCCGAGCGCGGTGGTCTGCTGGCGCAGCCGGGCTTCGCGCGCCAACAGGCGTTGTTCGGCCGCCAGAATGCGTTCTTCCAGCGTCGCTGGCGACACCGTTGATTCAGGGGCTGGTTGGGACACGGTGCATGCGCTCGGTGGGGGTTGCAAGGGCTGGCGCATCTGGCCCGACGCGCAACGTCAAGTGGCGCCGCGTGGCCGGCAGCTTCAACAGCGGTGACAGAGAGAACACGCGCGCCACCGCCAGTGCACAGGCACCAGCGTTGAGCAGCAGCACGATCAACAAGGCCACAGCCCCATGCAGGCCCGCGGCCATCAGCGCCAGCACGGCGCAGCCCCACAGCGCCAGCCACGCGGTGGCGGCAAAAATGGCCGCTGCCAACACGAGTGCCACGATCTGCGCCAGCGCCAGCCCGGCGCGGTGCAGTTCCAGCGACAGCAACTCAACCCGGTCGCTCAACAGCCCGGGCAATTCGTGGGCCAGCGCTTGCAGCGATGCCAGCCACGAAGGCTCAGCCGCTGCGGCTGCTGTGGGCGCCACCACGGCCGGCTTCAGCGGGTGATGCGGGCGATCACCACACCCACGGCCAGCGCGGCCAGCACAGCGGCCAGCGGGTTTTCACGCACCGTGCCGCGCAGGCTTTCGGCCCATTCGTCGCGCGTGCCGCGCAGCGCATCGGCCTTGGCCGCCAGCGCCTGTCCGGCATCGGCCATGCCGGCGTCCAGCCGCTGCACCTGCTGGGCTGCACTGGCCGCCAGGCGGTCGATGGTTTCGTGAGCGCCTTCAACCACCTTTTGCATCAGGTCGGTGGCAGGCAGCGTGGGTGCCGCTGCCGGCGCAACCGCATCGGGCAGCATCGATGTGTTGGGCGCCTCGGCGTGTTCGTGGCCGGACACGATGCCGGACGAGTAAGGAAAGGTCGTGCTGGCGTTGCTCATGGTGTCTGACATTCAAAGTGGGTGGTGAAGGGGTGGCTGCCAGTGCAGTGTTCGATGCTAGGCAGCACTTGATAAAACCGCTGGATTTGTCGTCCTGGCTAGACGCGAACCGCAGCGATGCCTTGTGGCATTGCGAGGATTTGCAACGACGCCAGGGCGGCAAAGACGCGGTTTTATGGTCTGCATAGCGTCGAACACTTCACTAGAGCTGTAGGTTCAGCGTGCAGTGCCGCGGCGAAAGAGGTTGACGATGGCCAGCAGGATGATGGCGCCGACGAGGGACACAGCCATTGAAGGCAGGCTGAAATTGTCCTGGTTGATGGTGCCCACGCCTACCAGCGGCGATATCAACCACCCGCCCAGCATGGCGCCCACGATACCGACGACGACGTTGAGGATGATTCCTTGCTGGCCATCGGTCTTCATGACCATGCTGGCCAACCAACCGATGACGCCGCCCAAGAGCAGCCAGATGATGAAGTTCATATGCGTTGTCCCATGTGTTTGTGGTGTGCGGGATGCACAGCCTACCGGGCAATCGTCGGCTTCACCCGCATCGGCCGTCTGTGCGTGAGCGCACATGACAGCGCAGCGGGCGTTTGCTGCACAGGTTCGGAGCAGGCGTTCGCAAACGCACATACAGCGCGCAAGTGGGCGCCTAGCCTGCTCCGCTGTCGCCCATCACCTGCAAGGCTTGAATCAAAGCCCGCCCGTTCGCAGGCCCCGCAAACGCTTCATTGCCCACAAGGTTCAACCCGATGAAAACAGCCCCCCAACACAGCGCCGACCTGGCCCATGTCGCCGGCCTCATCAAAGACATCCCGATTGCCATGCTGACCAACATCCAGGGCGATGGCAACCTGGCCGGCCGCCCCATGGCCGCGCTGGAGATGGACGCCGACGGCGCGATCTGGTTCTTCACCGACCTGCGTTCTGAAAAAGTTGAACACCTGCGCGCCGTCGGCCTGGCGTTCATCGATGGCGCGCACGGCACCTATGTTTCGCTGTCAGGCCGCGGTGAGATAGACACCGACCGCGGGCGCATTGAACGCCTGTGGACGGCGCTGGCCCGGCCCTGGTTTCCCGACGGCCCCGATTCACCTTCGCTGGCGCTGCTGAAGTTCGTTCCCGAAGCCGCCGACTACTGGGACGCCCCACACAGCAAGATGGTGCGGGGCTTTGGCATGCTGGCTTCGGTGCTGGCCGGCAAACCCATTGCGATGGGTGAACAGGGTTCGCACAAACGGCTGTCGGCGGTGGCCGGGGTGGCGCTTTGAACAAGACCACCAAGACGGCTGCAAAGCCACCGGCGCACCAGCGGGCGATGCCCAGGCGCTGGCCCTGGCGATGCCTTTCAACGCGCTGAAGGCGCATGAATTTGGCGCCGTCAGCGCGCTGGCGCCGCCGCGCGGCGGCGGCCCGCTGACCCCGACGGTGGCAGCGGCTGCCAGCACGGCCAGCGAGGCCTGCCCATCGGCCAAAACCGGCGCAGCAGCGCCCGCGGGGCGCAACGCCCTGGCGGGTGCGCTGGACCGCGTGCGTTCAGACGCCACGGCGCAGGTGCTGACCACCAACCAGGGTGTGGCCATTGGCGACAACCAGAATTCGCTGAAGGCGGGCCTGCGCGGCCCCACGCTGCTGGAAGACTTCATCCTGCGCGAGAAGATCACGCACTTCGACCATGAGCGCATTCCAGAGCGCATCGTGCACGCCCGCGGCTCGGCGGCGCATGGCTTTTTTGAGGCCTACCAGCCGATGACCGAATTCACCCGCCCCGCACCCTTCCAGGCCGCGGGGAAGGTGACGCCGGTGTTCGTGCGCTTTTCAACCGTGGCCGGTGAACGCGGCTCGGCCGATACGGCACGCGACATTCGCGGTTTTGCCGTCAAGTTCTACACCGACGAAGGCAATTGGGACCTGGTGGGCAACAACGTGCCGGTGTTCTTCATCCAGGACGCGATGAAATTCCCGGACCTGATTCACGCCGTCAAACCCGAGCCCCACAACGGCATGCCGCAGGCGGCTTCGGCGCACGACACCTTCTGGGACTTTGCTTCGCTGATGCCCGAGACCACGCACGCACGCACGCGCTGATGTGGGTCATGTCAGACCGCGGCATACCGCGCAGCCTGCGCATGATGCAAGGCTTTGGCGTGCACACCTTCAGGCTGGTGAATGCGCAGGGCGTGTCGCACTTCGTCAAGTTCCACTGGAAGCCTCTGCTGGGCACGCATTCGCTGGTCTGGGACGAAGCGGTGAAGATTGCCGGTGCCGACCCAGACTTCCACCGCCGTGACCTGTGGCAAGCCATCGAAGCCGGTGCCTGTCCCGAATGGGAATTGGGCCTGCAAATCTTCAGCGAAGCGCAGGCCGAAGGCTTCAGTTTTGACGTGCTCGACGCGACCAAGCTGATACCCGAAGAACTGGTGCCCATCGCGCCCGTGGGCCGCATGGTGCTGAACCGCAACCCCGACAACTTTTTCGCCGAAACCGAACAGGTGGCTTTTTGCACCGCCCATGTCGTGCCCGGCATCGACTTCAGCAACGACCCGCTGCTGGCCGGGCGCATCCATTCCTACCTCTGGACACGCAGATCACGCGGCTGGGTGGTGCCAACTTTCATGAAATCCCCATCAACGCGCCGCTGGCCCCGGTACACAACAACCAGCGCGATGGTTTGCACCGCCAGGCCGTGGCGCGCGGCCGTGTCGTTTACGAGCCCAATTCGCTGGGCGGTGGCTGCCCTTTCCAGGCCGGTGCTGCGGGTTTTGTTTCATTCCCGCAGCCCGAGCAAGGCGACAAGCTGCGTGGCAAGCCCGAAAAATTCGCTGACCATTACACCCAGGCGACCTTGTTCTGGGACAGCCAGACGGCTTTCGAGAAGGCCCATCTTGCCGGTGGTTTCCGCTTCGAGTTGAGCAAGCTCACCGTGCCGGCCATTCGCCAGCGCATGCTGTCTTCGCTGGTCAACGTATCGACCGGGCTGGCCGCGGCGGTGGCCGCCGGCCTGGGCATGGCGGTGCCCCAGGCGATGCCGCGGGTGCTGGCCCAGCCCACCCCCGCCCGAGGTGCGCACATCACCAGCGCTTTCCTTCACAGCCCTGCCCGGCGAAGGCGGCGTGCGCACGCGCCAGGTGGCTTTGCTGGTGGCCGACGGTGTCGACGCCGGCGGCGTTGCCAGCGTGCAGTCGGCGCTGGCCGCGGCGGGCGCCACGCTGCACCTGATATCCGCGCGGCTGGGGCCTGTGAAGGCCGCGGGTGGCACGCTGCTGGATGCCACCGGCAGCTTCGAGAATTCCGCCCCGGTGGTGTTTGACGCCTTGGTTTTGCCCGACGGTGCAGCGGGCGTCAAGAGACTCGGCGCGCAGCCCGAGGTGCGCGACTTCATCGTCAGCCAATACCGCCACGGCAAGACCATCCTGGCGCTGGGCGCGTCGAAAGCGCTGCTTGAAAGCGCTGGCCTGACGCTGCATTTGCAGGGCGCTCAGGCCGACCCGGGGCTGCTGCTGGGCAGCCCCGCCAAGACCGCTGCTGCGATCGCGTTTTTTATTGCGGCGCTGGCCAAACACCGCCACCCTGAACGCGAAACCGCGATGTTCTGAAGGTCTGCGCGCGCGCGTGTTGATGCACGCAGATTGCGCAGGCCTTGGCCCGTCACACGCTGCCGCTCCGTGATGCGGGCAGCCAAGGGCTGAGCCCAGTAGCCGTCAGAATCAGGCGATGAAAGCACCCCCGCGCCTGCAAACCCTGATGGACGAGGGCCTGATCGACGCCGTGTTGCGCCAGCTGATGAGTGGCAAGGAAGCCGAGGTCTACGTCGTGCGCCGTGGCGACGATGTACTTTGTGCCAAGGTCTACAAAGAAGCCAACAACCGCAGTTTTCGCCAGGCCGTGGACTACACCGAAAACCGCAAGGTCAAGAACAGCCGCCAGGCGCGTGCGATGGCCAAGGGCACTCGCTTTGGCCGTCAGGCACAAGAAGCGGCGTGGCAAAGCGCGGAAGTGGATGCGCTGTACCGCCTGGCGGCAGCCGGCGTGCGCGTGCCCAAGCCGCACAACTTTTTCGAAGGTGTGTTGTTGATGGAGTTGGTGGCCACGGCCGCAGGTGACGCCGCACCGCGCTTGAACGACAGCGTCTTCACGGCCCAGCAAGCCGCCGCTCACCACACCACGCTGATCGCCGAAGTGCTGCGCATGTTGTGCGCCGGCGTTGTGCACGGCGACCTGTCGGAATTCAACGTCCTGCTGGCCGCAGACGGCCCGGTCATCATCGACCTGCCGCAGGCCGTGGACGCCGCCGGCAACAACCACGCCCAGCGCATGCTGCTGCGCGATGTCAACAACCTGCGTGATTTCTTCGGCCGCTTCGAGCCCGCTTTGCTGGCCAAGAACTACGGCCCTGAAATCTGGGCGCTGTATGAAAAAGGGCTGCTGCGGCCCGACACAGCGTTGACCGGCCGCTTCCAGGCCAAGACCGGGCCGGTGGACCTGGTGCATGTGGTGCGCGAGATCGACGACGCGCGCGCCGAAGATGCCGCGCGCCGGCTGCGACAGCAAAATCCCGGGTCTTGAAACGGCGGCGGCCGGCCCCAAAATCCTGTCCCCGACAAGCGCCCGCACGGCCGCGCAACCCTTCACTTTTTCAATCGGCACAAGAACGAACATGGACAAACAAACACTGTCATTCCAGGCCGAGGTCAAGCAGATCCTGCACCTCGTCACCCACTCGCTGTATTCGAACAAGGAAATCTTCCAGCGCGAGCTGGTGTCCAACGCATCGGATGCCTGCGACAAGCTGCGCTTCGAGGCGCTGGACAACGCGGCTTTGTATGAAGACGTGCCGAATCTTGAAGTGCGCGTGTGGTTCGACGCCGCGGCCAAGACCATCACCATCCGCGACAACGGCATCGGCATGAGCGCCGATGAAGCTGTGGCCCATTTGGGCACCATCGCGAAAAGCGGCACGCGCGAATTCATGGCCAGTCTGGAAGGTGAAAAGAAGAAGGACGCGAACTTGATAGGCCAGTTCGGCGTCGGCTTTTACAGCGGCTTCATCGTCGCCGACCGCATGACGGTGGAAACACGCCGTGCCGGCGCCGGTGCCGACCAAGGCGTGCGCTGGAGCAGCGAAGGCACGGGTGACTTCGAGGTCGAAACGATTGAGCGCGCGCAGCGCGGCACCGATGTCATCCTGCACCTGCGCGAAGGCGAAGACGAGTTTCTTTCGGCCTGGAAGCTGAAGTCCATCATCAGCAAATACTCAGACCACATCAGCCTGCCGGTGCTGATGCCCAAGACCAAGTGGGACGAAGAAAAGAAAGACCAGGTGACCACCGACGAGTGGGAGCCGGTGAACAAGGCTGCCGCGCTGTGGACACGCGCCAAGAGCGACATCACCGACGCGCAATACCAGGATTTCTACAAGCAGATCAGCTACGACCAGGATGCACCACTGGCCTACACCCACAACCGTGTCGAAGGCCGCAGCGAATACACGCAACTGCTGTTCGTGCCGGCCAAGGCGCCTTTCGATTTGTGGAACCGCGACAAGCGCGGCGGCGTGAAGCTGTACGTCAAGCGTGTCTTCATCATGGACGACGCAGAGAGCCTGCTGCCGACCTATCTGCGCTTCGTCAAGGGCGTGATAGACAGCGCCGATTTGCCGTTGAACGTCAGTCGTGAGTTGCTGCAGGAAAGCCGCGACGTGAAGGCCATCCGCGAAGGCAGCACGAAGAAGGTGCTCTCCATGCTGGAAGACGTGGCGGAGAACCAGAAAGAGACTTACGCCGAGTTCTGGGAGCAGTTCGGCACCGTGCTGAAAGAAGGCATCGGCGAAGACCACAGCAACCGCGAGCGGCTGGCCAAGCTGTTCCGATTCGCCAGCACGCATGCAGACAGCGGCGTCAGCCTGCAGGACTATGCATCGCGCATGAAGGAGGGCCAGGAAGAGATTTACTACGTCACCGCCGACACCCTGGCCACGGCGAAAAACAGCCCACAGCTGGAGATCTTCCGCAAAAAGGGCATCGAGGTGCTGCTGCTCACGGACCGCGTGGACGAGTGGATGCTGTCGCACCTGTACGAATTTGACGGCAAGACGCTGACCAGCGTGGCCAAGGGTGGTGTCGACCTGGGCAAGCTGCAAGACGACGATGAAAAGAAGCACGCTGATGCCGCTGCCGAGGCTGCCAAGCCGCTGATCGAGCGCTTGAAAACCGCGCTGAAGGACCGCGCCAAAGATGTGCGCACCACGACCAGGCTGGTCGATTCACCGGCCTGCATTGTGGTTGACGAAGGCGACATGAGCTCGCACCTTGCACGCATGCTCAAACAAGCCGGCC
>JANMJI010000117.1:0-45522 GCA_031371275.1 Betaproteobacteria bacterium | reverse complement strand
CCGTATTCGGTGTTGTCGTAGCCGATGCGCTTGATGGTGTCGCGCGCGACCTGGATGTAGTCGACATGCGCGTTGGTGGTGATCTCACCGGCCAGCACCACCAGTCCGGTGTTGCACAGCGTCTCTGCGGCCACGCGGCTGCGCGGGTCTTGCTTGAAAATTGCGTCGAGGATGGCGTCTGAAATCTGGTCGGCCACCTTGTCGGGGTGCCCTTCAGAGACGGATTCGGATGTGAAGAGGAAGTCGTTCGCCACGGTGTAGCTCCAGGTAGTTGCACTGATTTGCGTCGTCGCTGGTCAGATGCTCTGGGGCCGCGGCGAACGCTTTAGCGGGTTTGTTGAGGCCGTTGCTGTTGCCAGCTTCAGACCCGGCGGCTGTCCGCAAGCCATGTGGCTATGCTTCACGTCCGCAGTCGCCCCGCAAGTTGTTCTTTAACTCGGCGATGCGCGAATTATACAAACGATGCCCTTCCTGATTCCCTGGCTGGCCCGCCGCCCCTTGCGGCATTTGCACGCGCTGGGCGGCGGGCTGGGGTGGCTGGCCTATGCGCTGTCGCCCAGCTACCGCCGCCGCCTGCGGGCCAACGCCACGCTGGCCGGCGTGGGCGCTGCCGACCGCCGCGCCGCCGTGGCCGACGCCGGCCGCCTGGTGATGGAGCTGCCGCGCCTGTGGCTGCGCCCTGCGACGCAAGCCATTGCCGACCCCGTGCACTGGCAAGGCGCAGAGCTGCTGGCTGAGCTGCTGGCGCGCGGCCAGGGCCTGGTGCTGCTGACGCCGCACATGGGCAGCTTCGAGGTTTCGGCGCAGGCCTATGCAGAACGTTTTGGCCAACAACAACCCATCACCGTGCTGTACCGCCCGGCGCGCCAGCCGTGGCTGCGCGAACTGGAAGAAACCGCCCGTGCCCGCCCCGCCTTGGCCACTGCGCCGGCCAACCTGGCCGGTGTGCGGCTGATGCTGCGCGCTTTGCGCCGTGGCGAGACCGTGGGCCTGCTGCCCGACCAGGTGCCGCCCGCGGGCATGGGGGTGTGGGTGCCGTTTTTCGGCCAGCCGGCCTACACCATGACGCTGGCCGCGCGGCTGGTGCAGCAGACCGGCGCCGCGGTGGCGGTGTTGTGGACCGAACGGCTGCCGCAAGGCGCGGGTTACGTGGTGCGTGCGCAGCTACTGCCCGTACCCTTGCCGGTGAACGCGCCAAAAACCCCCGACGACGAAGCCGCTTCGGCGCTGGCCATCAACCAGAGCATGGAAGCCGTGATCCTGCAAAAGCCTGCGCAATACCTGTGGGGCTACCACCGCTACAAGAACCCGCGCCAGCCGCCTGGCGCTGTGGGTGGCGCGCCATGATGGCCCGCCTGGGCGCGCGGCTGCTGCTGTCCGTGGTGTGGCTGTTGCACTGGCTGCCGCTGGGCGTGCAGGCCGTGCTGGGCCGTGGCTTCGGGCGCGTGTTGCACGCCGTGGGCCGCCAGCGCCGGCGCGTGGCGCTGCGCAACCTGGAACTCTGCATGCCCGAGATGAGTGGTGTGCAGCGTCAGGCCATGGTGCTGGAACACTTCAAGCTGTTGGGCCGCAGCCTGCTGGAACGCGGCGTGCTGTGGTATGCCAGCGCAGAGCGGCTGAAGCGCTTGATCCATATCGAAGGCGACGTGCACCTGGCCGAACGCAGTGATCGCAGCGTAATGTGGCTGGTGCCGCACTTCCTGGGGGTGGACGTGGCCGGCACCGCGGTGCAGTTGTTCCAGACCAAAGACGGCTGCAACATCTACACCGCGCAAAGCAACACGGTGCTGGACGCGGCCTTGCGCCGTGGCCGCTACCGCTTCAGCAACGCGGCCATGTTCACGCGCCAGCAAAGCGCCTTGCCGATGGTGCGGGCGATCAAGCGCGGCATGCCTTTTTTCAACCCGTCTGACATGGATTTCGGCCTGCGCGACGCCGCTTTCGTGCCCTTCTTCGGCCACCCCGCGGCCACGCTGCTGGCGCCCAGCAAACTGTCGCGTTCACTGCACATGCTGGTGCAGCCCGTGGTCGCCGAAATACTGCCCGGCGGCCAGGGCTGGCGCATCACCTTCATGCCGGCCTGGACCGACTGGCCGACCGACGACCCGGTGGCCGACGCGGCGGCGATGAACCGCTTTGTCGAAACCCAGATACGCAAGCACCCCGCGCAGTACCTGTGGGTACACAAGCGGTTCAAGACCAGGCCGCCCGGTGAAGCGCCGATCTACTGATACAGCCGCAGCCCGCGCAGCGGCGGCGCTGCTGCGCCAGGGCCTGGCACTGGCGCTGCAAGACATCAGCGCAGGGCGCGCCGAATTGCAGCAAGCCGCTGCGGGCTTTCAGGCGCTGGGCGATGACGAAGGCCGCTTGCTGGCCTGTTGCGCGCTGGTGGTTTTTATCGGCATTGCCGACGATGACTACGCTGGCTTCGAAGCTGCCGCCGCGGTGGTGGCCGGCACGTCTGGCAGGTTGAGCCAGTGCGGCAAGTTCGGCGAGTTCGACATGGCCGGCACGCCGCCCGCCAGCGGCTGGTTCAGCAACCCCGGCCATGCCTTGCTGGCCACCGCCGGGGCGCTGACGGCGGGCTCTTTCAACGCGCTGGACGCACCCGATCTGGCGGCCCACGCCGCCACCATCGCCCAGGCCCTGGCCGACCCGCGCATTGCCGCCCCGCTGCGCTGCTGCGCCGGGCTGGCGGCACTGGGCTACCACCACATCGGCATGGACCAAGAAGGTGTGCTGTGGCTGGAACTGGCGCTGCGCCCGCTGCTCATGGGCAGCACGGACGCGACAGACGCGACGGACGCGACAGACGCCAAAGACGCGCCCATCAGCGCGCGTCTGGCCGACGAGGCCTTTCACATGCTGGTGCAGTCGCTGTACCAGTGCGAAGCGTCGGCATGTGCGGTGGCGCTGCGCGAACAGCGGCGGGCGCTGGGCCACGCGCCGCTGCCGGCGATTGCGCTCAAGCTCTTGCTGCTGGACGCGCAAATGGCGCTGGGCACCGGCCACGCCGGCCCCATCGAGCGCGGCCGCCAGGCTTTGGCGCAGGCCGAGCCGCTGTTGGACCCGCGCGCGCCGCGCCCGGCCGGCTGGTGGCATTTGCTGCGCTCGCGGCTGCACCTGCTGGAAGGCCAACAGCGCCAGGCGCTGACCCACGCCCGGCTGGCGTTGCGCCTGGCCAGCCAAAGTCAGCTACCCGAGCGCTGGATGGGTGTGACGGTGATGCAGGAAGGCCAGGTGCTGATGGCCAGCGGCGCGTATCTGCAAGCGCTGCCCTTTTTTGAGCGCGCCGGCCGCGCCGCCAGCGGCCAGCAGGCGCGTTTTTGCTGGTGCCTGGCGCATCTGGCGCGGGCGCTGCATGGCTTCGAGCACGACGATGCCGAGGCCGGCAAGACCGATCTGGCCAGCGGCCTGGCGCTGGCGCGCGAGATGGCCTGGCTCAACTTCTTCCGCGCCGTGCCCAAAGTGGCCGCCGCGGTGTGCGCGCTGGCGCTTGAACACGGGGTTGAAGCGGCCTTTGCGCGCGAGGTCATCGTCGAGCGCGGGCTGGCCGCGATGCGGCCCGACCTGGCAGCCTGGCCGTGGCCGATACGGGTGCATACCTTTGGCGGCCTGCGCATAGAAATCGATGGCCAGGCGCTGGCCTTCAAGGGCAAGGTGGCCAGGAAGCCGCTGGACCTGATGATGTTTGTGATTGCATCCGGCGGCACCGATGTGTCGCTGGCCACCGTGGCCTTCGCGCTGTGGCGCGATCTGGACGGCGACAAGGCGCGTGCGGCGCTGAATGTGGCCTTGCACCGGCTGCGCAAGCTGCTGGGCACCGACGATGCACTGCTGCTGGAGCATGGGCGGCTGAGCCTGAACCCGCAGCGCGTGTGGGTGGATTGCCTGGCCTTCGAGCAACTGGCCGACAGCGTGGGCCTGCCGGCCGTGGACGCGCTGGCTGCGCCGGCGCGCGCGGCGGCCGAAAGTGCGCAGGCGCTGTACCGCGGCCCCTTCCTGCACGACAACGAAGACGATGCCTGGCAGCTCGTCTATCGCTCGCGCCTGGCAAGCAAGTTCAAGCGCATGGTCACTCTGCTGGCCCGCGCGGCGGTGGCCCGCGGTGACAGTGCAGCGGCGCGCGCGCTGCTTGAGCGTGGGCTCGAATTCGATGCGCTGGCCGAAGACCTGGCGCGCGAGCTGATGCGCGAACTGATAGACGCCGGCGAACAGGCTGCGGCGCTGGCCGTTTACGAGCGCTGCCGCGACGCGATTGCGCTGCGGCTTGGGGCAGAACCCTCGCCGGCCACGCAGGGCTTGCGCGACCGCGCACGCGCTGGCACCTTGCAAGTACACAACACCTCGAAATAGGGGGCTGGTCGGCGCGGCGGCCATCGGTATGGGTTTCGTAAGTGCTGGGCTCTTAGCCTGCGTTCAAACCCTGACCAAGGAGCTGTCATGCACTACGCCGCTACCTGTTCGTCTTCCACCCGCCGCCTGCCGCGCCCTCAGCGCCTGGTGAATGCCCTGACCGCGCTCGCCTTGTGCAGTGCCGCGCCGGCCTGCCTGGCCTTCGGCGACGTCGGCGCGCTGCCTTCGTGCGCCACCTTCACCACCTGCAGCGCGGCGGTCGGCAGCAGCGGGTCGCGGGTGGTAAGCCAACAGCTCACCAACATCTCGACGGGCTTCGCCGTGCCCCCCGACCTGGCACCCGGCGTGACGAACTACGCCGACACTGACAGCAACGCAAGCTCGGTCGTGCTGACCGTAGGCGCCGGTGTGGTGCCGGGTGGGACATCCGAGTTCGGCCGCAGCGCCGTGGCCAAGGCGCAGAGCGACTTCGCTGTCAACCGCGTCGAAACCATCATGAGCCGGGGCGTGGCCGGCCAGCTCACGCGCGGCACTGGCACGGCCAGCCTGAGACTGAGCACCTTTGCACAAGCCAGCAGCGCATGGCGCGATGTCTGGGCCTTCAGCGGCAGCGGTCAGTTCAGCGCGGTGGTGGTCTTGGACGGCAGCTCTGCGCTGGGGGCTGTCGGGCCTTTCGATGCGTCGTTCGACTTCAGTCCCCTCAGCACCTCTGCCGACTGGTTCTACGACCTGCGCGTCTGGGACGTGACGCACCTCTCGGTCTCCAACGACTTCGAGTTGGGCGGCCCCACGGCTGTGGGTCGCGCCAGGCTCACCGGCAACAACGAGACGCGCCCGTCGCTGGACAGCAGCGTGGCGTTGAACTTTGCATTCGCCAGCGGCGTGTCGTATGTGGTGACTGCCGAACTGCGCGCCACGTCCTACGACGGCCGCGAGATCGATCTCTTCCACACGGTGCGTCTGCAAGGCGTGGCGTTGACAGGCGGCGCGCAGATGGCCACGCTGTCGGGCCACGACTACCTGGCGCCGGTGCCAGAGCCGGCGCCCGCTTTGTTGTGGCTGGCCGGCATCAGCGGGCTGGCAGCGTGGGCGCGACGCCGCGGGCCCGCGCGTACAGCGCACGCAGCGCGAGCAGTGATCGGGGCCGGCTTGCTGGCCGCAGGCTCGGCGCAGGCCGGCCTGCTGGGCGATACGGTGGGCGCGAAGTTGCAGGACATCGCCGGCGGCGTGGTGGCGCCGCAATTCACCCCCACGGCAGTCGTCGGCGCCGGCGTTGAATTCACCGGCACCTGGACTTACGCGCCGCTGAACCAGGTCTGGAATGTGGCGCTCGACATCGGCGCTTCCAGCTTCACCATCACCTTCACCGATGTCGGCATCAATACATCGCACGACATCTCGGGCTTCACCTTCATGGGCCTGGTGCTGAGTGACCTCGACCCTGGCGGCATCATCACCGGCGTCAGCCTGTTGTCGGGCCAGGCGGGCGTGCAGTCGGTAGGTTTTTCAGACCACGGCATCACCGTGCAATGGAACATATTCCAGTTCCGCAACGCCGACGGCAACCCCATCAACAGTGGCAGTTCGACCTTCGGCTTCCAGACAGCGCCGGTGCCCGAACCCGCGCCTGCCGGCCTGCTGGCACTGGGCCTGCTGACACTGGCCGTGGTGCGCAAACGCCAAGGCAGCGCGCGCCGACGCTGAACGCGGGCTGGTGGGCGGGATAATCCCGCCGATGCGGCTGCCCTTCACCAAGATGCACGGCGCGGGCAATGATTTCATCGTGCTCGACGCCACGCGTGCGCCCATCACACTGAGCGCGGCGCAGCTACAACTGCTGGGCGACCGCCGCTTCGGTGTCGGTGCCGACCAGATACTGGCGGTGGAACGCAGCAGCACACCGGGCGTGGATTTCCGCTACCGCATCTTCAACGGCGCCAGCGGTGACGAGGTTGAACACTGCGGCAACGGTGCACGGTGTTTTGTGCGTTATGTCCACGCGCAGGGGTTGACCGACAAAACCACCATCAAAGTGGAAACCGTCAACAACGTGCTGACGCTGCAACTGCGCGACGACGGCCGGGTCACCGTGGACATGAACCGCCCGGTGTTCGAGCACGCCCGCATCCCCTTCGATGCCGCCGGCCTGGTGGCGCGCAACGAAGGCGACTTTCAACTGTGGTGTCTGGAAAGCGCGGAAGGCGCGGAGGGCGTGGAGGGCGTGGAGATCGCCACCCTGAGCATGGGCAACCCGCACGCCGTGCAGCGTGTGGCCGATGTCGATGCCGCACCCGTGGCCACGCTGGGCCCGCGTATCGAAACCCACGCGCGCTTCTCGCGGCATGTCAATGTCGGCTTCATGCAGGTGGTCTCGCGCAGCGAAGTGCGGCTGCGCGTGCACGAACGCGACGCCGGTGAAACGCTGGCCTGCGGCACCGGCGCGTGTGCGGCCGTGGTCGCCGGCATCCGCCTGGGCTGGCTGGATGCGCGCGTGGATGTACACACCCGTGGCGGTCATCTTTTGATCGAATGGGCGGGTCGCAACAGCCCCGTTTTCATGACCGGCCCGGCCGTCACCGTCTACCAAGGAGAGATCGAACTGTGAGCACGAATTCAGGCCCTACCCAGGGGGTACAAGGCATCACCGAAGCCGACATCGCCAACTACCTGGCCAACACGCCCGGCTTCTTCGAACGCCATGCCGAACTGCTGGGCGCGGTGCAGTTGACCAGCCCGCACGGCCAGCGTGCGGTGTCGCTGCAAGAGCGGCAGATGGAAATGCTGCGCGACCGCATCAAGGGGCTGGAATTGAAGATCGTCGAGATGATCCGCAACAGCCAGGACAACGTGGCCATTGCCGACCGCCTGCAGCGCTACACGCGCGCCATCCTGCTGACGCTGGACCTGGCTGAGCTGCCCGGCCGCATGGTCGACACGCTGAAACACGAGTTCCTGATTCCGCAGGCCGCCATCAGGCTGTGGGGTGTGGACGCGGTGCACAACGGCGCCGTCTACACCGAAGCCGCCAGCGAAGACGTGAAGAGTTTCGCCGCCAGCCTGACGCTGCCCTACTGCGGCATCAACGCCGGTTTTGAGGCCAGCGAGTGGCTGCAAGACGCCGCCACCGTGACCAGCATGGCGATGATTCCGCTGCGCCAGGGCGATGCGGTGTTCGGCCTGCTCGTGCTGGGCTCGCCCGACCCCACGCGCTACGCCGCCGAGATGGGCACCGAGTTCTTGATGCGCATCGGCGAAGTCTCGTCGGCGGCGCTGTCGCGGCTGCGCCCGCGGGCCTGAACGAAGGCGGGTGCGGAGTGGCTGCCGCTGCTGCATCGGTTGCAGCGAGCCCCGCGCCCACTGGCGATGCGAAGGCAGAGCTAACGTCAGAACTGATTGGCTTTCTGCAACACCTGCGCGTGGAACGCCGGCTGGCCGACCGCACTTTGGCGATGTACCGTGAAGCGCTGCTGCGACTGCAAGCGTCAGCCCGCAGCGCCGGGGTCGATCTGCAGCAGGCGCAGGTGCAGCACATCCGTGGCTGGGTGGGCCAATTGCGCTCCCGCGGGCTGGCACCGCGCAGCATCGCCATCGCGCTGGCCGCCTGGCGCGGCCTCTACCGCTGGTGGGGGCGCAACGGCGTGGTCGCCGTCAACCCGGTGGAGGGTGTGCGCCCGCCCAAGGGCAGCAAGCCGCTGCCGAAAGCGCTGTCAGTCGATCAAGCCGTGGCGCTGGCCCAGCATCACACGCAGGCCAGCACGCCCGCACTGGCCGCGCGTGACCATGCCATCACCGAACTGCTGTATGGCTGCGGCATGCGCGTGGCCGAAGTGACGGGGCTGGATGTGTTGCCGGGGCAGCAGGGACAAAGGCCGGCGCTGGGCCATGTCGATATGGCCGAGGGCACGGCCCATGTGCTGGGCAAGGGCAGCAAACGCCGCAGCGTGCCCGTGGGCGGCCTGGCGCTGGCCGCGCTGGCGGCCTGGCTGGCGCTGCGCCCGGCCTTGGCGAAAGCCGCTGAGCCGGCGCTGTTCGTCAGCCGCCTGGGCACGCGGCTGACGGCCAACCAGTTGCGAAATCGGCTGCAAGCGCAAGCGGCGCAAGCCGGCCTGCCCACACGCGTACACCCGCACATGCTGCGTCACAGCTATGCCAGCCATTTGCTGCAAAGCAGCGGTGACCTGCGCGCCGTGCAAGAGCTGCTGGGCCACGCCAGCATCAGCACCACACAGGTCTACACCAAGCTGGATTTCCAGCACCTGGCCAAGGTCTACGACGCGGCGCATCCGCGGGCCAAACGCAAGCCATGAC
The DNA here is from genome assembly GCA_031371275.1 of Betaproteobacteria bacterium. Lineage (GTDB taxonomy): Bacteria > Pseudomonadota > Gammaproteobacteria > Burkholderiales > Burkholderiaceae_C > Rubrivivax. The sequence continues at coordinate 36,858 of JANMJI010000117.1, read as the reverse complement.
CGGCAGCGGCATGCCGTCGGTCGTCTGCCGTGCTGTTCAGAAGTTAGGGGGCGCTGCGCAATGCCATGTCGGCATGCGGCCAGGCTTTCGCTGCTTCGGCCCGCAGCGGCCCCGCATCGCGGCCTTGCGTTTGCACAGCGCGCACCAGGCCCGTCAGCGCCCAGCCGCTGTGCGGCCAGGCGGCCAGGTCGGCGCGGTAGGTGGCTTCGGCGTCGGCAGCGCGGCCGGCGCGCATTTGCATTTCGGCCAGCACCAGGCGCGTGCCTGAACCGAGTGCCGGTGGGTCGCCCAGCTCCACGCCCTGGGCCAAGGCCACGGCTTGTGTTTGCAGTGCCACGGCGTCGGCAGGGCGGCCTTGCGCGAGCGCGATCTCGGCCTTCAGGCGCTCGACAGTGCCGCGCAAACCGTCCACCCACTTTCGAAGGTAGGCATCGGGTTTGTTGAAGGCCTTCACCGCTTGCGCCAAGCCGTTTTCGGCGCGTGCCAAAGCGGCCTGGGCTTCAGGCACCCGGCCGCTGCGCGCCAGTGCGACGCCACGCGCTTGTTCGCCCAGCAGGCGGGCCACGCCCAGGTCGCCGGCGGGCAGCGGTTCTGCCAGCAAGGCGTCCCAGCGCTGCAAGCGCAGCAGCACCAGCGTGGGCATGCTGCGGTGGTATTCGGCGAACGGGTTCTTGCCAGCCTGCGCGCGGCCGGCCACTTCACGGGCGGCGGCCAGCGCCACGTCGCCGCGGCCTTCCATCAGCGCGGCGTAGGACAGGAAACTCTGGTCGTGGTTGCGCCAGTCCTTGCTGATGCTGAAACCCTGTTTTTTCTGTTCGTCGAAGAGCGCCATCTCAGCCGTCACCGATGCTTCGTTGACGCGTGTGGCGTCGGCATAACGGCCCAGTTGCAGGTAGGTGTGCGAAGGCATGTGCACCAGGTGCGGCGCGGCCGGCGCCAGCGCGCCCAGGCGGTCGGCAGCGGCTTCGGCGCGGCGCGCCACGCCGGGCGCATCGGCGGCATGGACCAGGTAGTGGTTGACGCCGGTGTGCGTGGGGAGGCGCGCCGCGGCGGCTTCCAGGCGGTCGGTCAACTCGCCGATGCGGCCACCGGGCTGGCCGGTGGTGGCGCTCCACCAGTCGCCGGGGGTGGCGACCATCTCGGCCTCGGCATACAGCGACAGCAATTCCGGGTCATCAGGCCACTGCGCCAGCAGGCTGCGCAGCCGTTCGGCATAGGCCATGTCCAGCGGGTGGGCGCGTTCACTGCCACCGCCAGGGCCGCAGTTGTCGGCCAACAGCGGCGCGGTTTCGCGTGCGCTGCTGGCGTGGCCGTAACGCAGCGCCATGGCGGCGATCAACGCCTGCTCTTTGGCGGTGGTCAGGGCGGCGTGGCGCAGCGCCAGGTCGGCATAGCGCTCGGCTTCGCCCAGCGGGCCGCGGTCGGGGCTGTTGATGTTGGGGCCCATCTGCCAGGCCACGCCCCAGGCGCACATCGCGCAGCGCGGGTCTTGCGCCAGCGCTGCCTTGAACATGCGTATCGCTTCGGGCGCGTTGAAGGCCCAGGCTTGCAGCAGCCCGGCGTTGAACCAGGCCCTGGCTTCGGCCGATGGCGTGGTGATGGCCACGTTGCTTTCACCGAAGCCCGCCAGCAGCGGCGCTTTCGCGGTCAGGTCGGGCTGCAGGGGCACCGCGGCGCAGGCCGTCAACAGCGCCAGCGCCATGGCGGTGGAAAGGCGCCGGGGGCGGGAATGCAAGGTGGTTTTCACAGGTGTGCGGTGCGTTGGCGGATATGCGTTTACAGGCGTGCGTTTTATAGACCTGCGTTGACAGACCTGCATTGACAGACGCAAGGTTGTAGGGGCCCGGCCGCGCGCTGTCAACGGCGCGACGCAGCGCGCACGGCGCATCGCAGAATCAACGCCATGAAATCCATCCGCCTGCGCGAAGGCAAGGAACGTTCGCTGCAACGCCGCCACCCCTGGGTGTTCGAGGGCAGTGTCGCCAAAGGCAAAGCCGACCCCGGCGAGACCGTGCGCGTCGAAGCTGCCGACGGCCAGTTCCTGGCCTGGGGCGCGTTCAGTCCTTCTTCGATGATCCGCGTGCGCGTCTGGAGCTTCGATGAAGCCGAGCGCGTAGACCGTGCTTTCTTCGAGCGCCGCATCGCCACCGCGCTGGCTTTGCGCGCGCGGCTTCCCATAGCCAGCACCGGCGTGCGCCTGGTGCACGGTGAAGCCGACGGCCTGCCCGGGCTCATCGTCGACCGCTACGGCGACACGCTGTGCGCGCAGTTCTTGTCGGCCGGCAGCGAACGCTGGAAAGACACGCTGGCCGATGTGCTGCTGCAGGCCACCGGCCTGGCGCGCTTGTACGAACGCTCTGACGCCAGCGTGCGCGCCCTGGAAGGCCTGCCCGTGGCCAGCGGCTGGCTGCGCGGCGAGGGTGCCACCGAAGTCCACATCACCGAACACGGCTGGCAATTGGGGCTGGATGTGGCCAGCGGCCACAAGACCGGCTTCTACCTCGACCAGCGCGACAACCGTGCCTTGCTGGCACGCTGGGTGCGCCACTATGGCCTGCAGCGCGTGCTGAACGGCTATTGCTACACCGGCGGCTTCACGGTGGCGGCGCTGGCCGGCGGGGCGCAGCATGTCACCAGTGTCGATTCATCGGCCCCCGCGCTGCAGCGCGTGCAAGCCCATGTCGTGGCCAACGCTTTTGACGGCGCGCGCAGCGAGTGCCTGGACGCCGACGTGAACCAGTATTTGCGCGACAGCCTGCAGGCCGGCCGCTACTTTGATGCCATCGTGCTCGACCCACCCAAGTTCGCGCCCACCGCGGCGCATGCCGAACGCGCGGCGCGTGCCTACAAAGACATCAACCGGCTGGCCTTGAAGCTGCTGCAGCCGGGTGGCTTGTTGCTAACGTTCAGCTGTAGTGGTGGCGTGGGCCCAGAGCTGTTCCACAAGATCGTCGCCGGCGCGGCTTTGGACGCCCAGGTGGACGGCGCCATCCTGCAGCGGCTGGAAGGCGCTTGCGACCACCCGACAACGATGGTGTTTCCCGAAGGCGAGTACCTCAAAGGCCTGGCCATCTTGAAGAAGGCCTGAAAGCGTGGCGCTGCGCTATATGGGGGCCGCCGACGGTGTGGCGTCAGCCACCGCCGGCCAGCTGTAGCGCGGCTCGAACTTGGCCCGCTTGAGACTGAAAAACGCCTTCACATTGCGCACGTTGGCGTCTTGCGTGAACAGGCGCTGCACCAGCGCCTGGTAGGCCGGCATGTCGGCCACAAACAGCACCAGCACGAAGTCAGGCCCGGGGCTGACGCGCCAGCACTGCTGCACGGCGGGCTCGGTCACGGCGCGGGCCTCGAAAGCGTCCAGGTGTTCGGCGCCCTGGCGGTCAAGCGTGATTTCCACCAGCGCCGTCAGCCCTGTGCCCAGGGCCTGCGGGTTCAGCAAAGCCACGCGGCATTCGATCACACCTTCGTCGACCAGCCGCCGCACCCGGCGCAGCGCGGTGGCCGGTGAGGTGAGGGCGCGTGCTGCCAGTTCCTGGTTCGACAAAGCGGCGTCGGTTTGCAGCAGGTCGAGCAGGCGAAGGTCGGTAGCATCCAGGTTCATGCCGAAATAATAGTTCACCAACCACCGCAGAAAAAGTGATTTATTTCGACATCTAATTCGGATGGTGATTTCATTCACATCACCTGGCGAAAATGAATGAAAACGCCAAAGCCTCTCGCCTAGCATGCAACACCTGATCTTCTCAAGGACTTCCTCACCATGTGTGGCATCGTCGGCGCAGTCAGCAACCGCAACATCGTTCCCATCCTGCTGGAAGGCCTGAAGCGCCTGGAATACCGTGGCTACGACAGCTGCGGCGTGGCCGTGCATCAAGACGGTGGCCTGCGGCGTGCACGCAGCACCAGCCGCGTGGCCGAGCTGGAAAACAACGTGGCCGCCGAGGGCGTGCAGGCCCACACCGGCATTGCCCACACGCGCTGGGCCACCCACGGCGCGCCGGCGGTGCACAACGCCCACCCGCACTTCAGTGCCGGCGCCCATGTCGATGCGATGGCCATGGCCACGGGCTTTGGCGACCTGCATCTGCACCAGCCCGCCGCCACGGTGGCGCGCATTGGCCTGGTACACAACGGCATCATCGAAAACCATGATGAGCTGCGCGACGAACTGCGCCAGCGCGGCTATGTCTTCGCCAGCCAGACCGACACCGAAGTCATCGCCCACCTGGTGCACAGCCTGTACGACGGTGACCTGCTCGACGCCGTGCAGCGCACCCTGCCGCGGCTGCGGGGTGCCTATGCCATCGCGGTGTTCTGCCGCGACGAGCCGCTGCGTGTGGTCGGCGCGCGCCAGGGCTCGCCGCTGGTGCTGGGCGTGGGCGCCGACGGCGGCAAAGAGAACTTCCTGGCCAGCGACGCGATGGCGCTGGCCGGCGTCACCGACCAGATCGTCTACCTGGAAGAAGGCGATGTCGTCGACGTGCAACTGGGCAAGGTGTGGATCAGCCATGCCGACGCCAGTGGCCGCTACGTCAGCGTGCAGCGCCCCGTGCGCACGGTGCACGCCCACAGCGGCGTGGCCGAACTGGGGCCTTACCGCCACTACATGCAAAAGGAAATCTTCGAGCAGCCGCGTGCGCTGGCCGACACGCTCGAAGGCGTCGAGGGCATCAGCCCTGAACTGTTTGGCGATGGCGCTTACCGCATCTTCAAGGACATCGACCGCGTGCTGATCCTGGCCTGCGGCACCAGCTTCTACAGCGGCAGCACGGCGCGCTACTGGCTGGAAAGCATCGCCGGTGTTCCCACCACGGTGGAAGTGGCCAGTGAATACCGCTACCGCGACAGCGTGCCAGACCCGCACACTTTGGTCGTTACCATCACCCAAAGCGGCGAAACCGCCGACACCTTGGCGGCGCTGAAACACGCGCGCAGCCTGGGCATGCCGCACACGCTGACGATCTGCAATGTGGCCACCAGCGCCATGGTGCGTGAATGCGAGTTGGCCTACATCACGCGTGCCGGGGTGGAGATTGGCGTCGCCAGCACCAAAGCTTTCACCACGCAATTGGCGGGCTTGTACTTGCTGACGCTGGCGCTGGCCCAGGTGCGTGGGCGCCTGAGCGATGCGCAGGAAGCGCAAGAGCTGAAAGCCCTGCGCCACCTGCCCGTGGCGTTGACGGCGGTGCTGGCGCTGGAACCACAAATCATCGCCTGGAGCGAAGACTTTGCGCGCAAGGAACATGCGTTGTTTCTGGGCCGTGGCCTGCATTACCCGATCGCGATGGAAGGCGCGCTGAAGCTCAAGGAGATCAGCTACATCCACGCTGAGGCCTACCCCGCGGGTGAACTCAAACACGGCCCGCTGGCCCTGGTCACCGACCAGATGCCGGTGGTCACGGTGGCGCCCAACGACGGCCTGCTGGAAAAGCTGAAAAGCAACCTGCAGGAAGTGCGCGCCCGCGGCGGCCAGCTGTATGTGTTTGCCGATGGCGACACGCGCATCCACAACGAGCCCGGTGTGCACGTCATCCGCATGCCCGAACACTACGGCGCGCTGTCACCCATCCTGCATGTGGTGCCGCTGCAATTGCTGGCGTACCACACGGCCTGTGCGCGGGGCACCGATGTGGACAAGCCGCGGAATCTGGCCAAGAGCGTGACGGTGGAATGAAGGGGCTGTGTGTGGCTGTGCCAGGGCGGCACCCCGCACATTCCCCGCTACCGCCGGGCCGGTGCCATGCTAGATTTATTTGACGTTCGACGCGCCCCTTGCGACGTGGCCCGTGACGTACCTCAACAGGGAGACCGCGATCGGACTTGCAGGCGCTTTCAATCCGGTTTCAAGCACCGACATCAAGGTGTTGGACATGGCCAGGCGGGCTGTGGACCAGATGGCCGCCCAGGACGGGGCATCGGCCAAGTACAAGATGGTGCGCGTCGCGTCAGCAGAGATACAGATCGTCGCTGGCGCCAACTACCAGTTGAAGATCGACATCACCAAAGACGACCGGCCGGCCAAGATGTCTGCCAAGGTCTATCTCGATCTGCGCGGCAACACACAAGTCAGAGAAGCCCGGCTGCTCTGACTTCGGCGCTGCCTTTGCTGTTGCAAGGCCGGCGTCTGCTGCAGGCGCCACCTGAGCCCGGGAGTGCATGGCTGCGCAAGATCGACCTTCGGGCATGCGGTGCGGCCTGACGGGCCGCCTTGGCCCGGCCCTGGCGTTACCGCGGCAGCGGCCGGCGCCGCGCCGCCACCAGTGTCAGGCCGCCGCCGGCCAGCAGCAGCGCCCAACTGGCCGGCTCGGGCACCGCGGCCGCCGTCAGCTGGCCGCCGAAGGTGACGTCACCGAAGCTGACGTTGACGCCGCCCACCTGGCCGAAGCTCAGCGTGCCGTTGGCGGTGGCAGCGCCCGAGGCGCCGTTGAAGCGCCCGGTGCCGCCGGTGAAGACCATGCTTTCGCTGACGACGAACTGCCCGGGCACGCTGCTGGTGGTCAGCAGCCCGCTGTAAGTGCCCGACAGCGTGCCATCGTCGAAGGTCCAGGTGAATTGCCCGTCGGTGTAGGGCCCGGGTGGAAAGCCGGCGATGCAGTGGCTGCCGGTGTAGGTGAAGGCACCGAGGTTGGAAGTGCCGCTGGCCGACAGCGCGGTGGGGCTGAAGAGAATCGTCAAGGCCGCCCCGCAGCGCCCGCCGGCTGTACCGCCCGGCGAGACGTTGCTTCGTGTGCCCGTGAAGGCCACAGTGGCCGCGGTGGCCGACATGGCCGTCAGGCTGGCGGCCAATGCCAGCAAAGCGCCGGCCCCTAACACTTTGAATGAGGTCATTTCAATACTCCTGTAGGTTGATGCCGCGCCATAACCAAGCAGAAAGTGCCAAGCTATAGTGAAGACCACCGCACCGTAGGCGGGCAGGCCCGACAAGTCCTGATGGCGGGCCGATGCTCTGCCGACGTTTTGCCGATCTCCCCCCGCCCGCCCGCCCGCCCGCCGTGCCGAACGCCTCCTCCATACCGACGCCCATTGATCTGGCCCGTCGCCCGAGCCTGGCGCTGGGTGCCGCTCGCATCGAGCCGTCTGTGTTGGCGTTGGAGGGCCCCCAGGCCCGTGTCACGGTGGAGCCGCGTGTGATGCAGGTGCTGCTTGCGCTGGCCGATGCCGGCGGCGCGGTGGTGGCCCGCGACACGCTGATGGACTTGTGCTGGGGCAGCCAGGTGGTTGGCGAGGACGCGCTGAACCGCGCGGTGGCGGGTGTTCGGCGCGTGGTCCGCCAGGCTGGGCTGGAGGCAGCCATCACGGTCGAGACGATCCCGCGCGTGGGTTATCGCCTTCAAGTTGTCGGTGGTGTGCCCGCTGTGGCCACCGTGCCGTTGTCGCTGGCCGCCAACAGGCTGGCGCCGGCGCATGAATCCGAACCTGAACCCAAGCCCGAATCCGCGGCGGCACCCGCGGCGCCCAGCGCTGGCCACGGGCGTCGGCGGCTGTTGGGCGCAGCGGCGTTTACCGCGGCAGCGGGCGGCCTTGCACTGTGGCTTCGAACCCGCGCAGACCCCGCCAGCGCCCAGGCGCTGATGGCGCAGGGCGACCAGGCGCTGCGCCTGGCCACGTCGGACGCGGACCGGCGCGGTGCATTGTTGTATGCGCAGGCGGTGCAACTGGTGCCGAACCACGCGTCCGCCTGGGGCCGGCTTGCCCTGGCGCGTCACCAGGTGGCCGAGGCAGCGCCGCCCGATCAGTACCCAAGTGCCCGTGCGGCGGCCGACGAAGCCATCGCCCGCGCGCTGGCGCTTGACCCGCGCCAACCCGACGCGCTGGCGGCCCGTGCACTTCTGGTGCCTGCGTTTGGCGCCTGGGCCCGCGCCGAAGACGCATTGAAAACGGTGCTGCTGATCGACCCCGAGCATCTGCCGACGCTGGACGCGCTGGTCCTTGTGCTGTCCAGCGCCGGCACGGCGGCGGGCCACCTTGCGATGCGGCAGAAGACGGTCAGCGCCGATCCATTCAACGCCGGCTACAACTTCCGCTCGATCTACTCAGGCTGGATGAACGGCCAGATCGGCGCTGCCGACCGCGCCGGTGAGCGTGGGCTGGAACTGTGGCCCCGGCACTTTGCCACCTGGCTGGCGCGCAGCAGCTTGTTTGCGTTCACGGGGCGGCCGCAGCGCGCGCTGGCGATGCTGGACGATGCCGACCGCCTGCCAGCGCTGCCGCCACCGCTGGCCGCCGCCATGCGCAGCACCTACGCCGCCCTGGTCAGCGAACGGGCGGCCGACCGTGCTGCGGCGCGCGAAACCCTGCTGCGTACCGTGGCCGCCGGCGGGCCCTTGATGGCTGTCAGTGCGTCGATGATGTTAGCCAGCCTGGGCGAAGTTTCGCTGGCGCTGGACGTGACCGAGGCCTACCTGCTGGAGCGTGGGCCCATCGTTGCGGGCACCTCGTGGCAACCGGGCCAGCTGCTGCACGTCGACCTGCGGCGACGCAGCACGAACTACCTGTTCCTGCCGGTGATGGCGCAGGTGCGTGAAGACCCGCGTTTCGAAGACATCGTGCGCGAGGTCGGCATGACGGCCTACTGGCTGCGCGATGGGCGCAAGCCCGACTACCTGGGTGCCCGACCCATTCCCGCCTGAACCTGGCCCTCAGTCTTCGCAGTCGATGACCGTGCGGCTGCGCCGTTCATCGAAGGCCCGCAAGACGCCCGCGTCGACCTTGCCGGCGCGGGCGTGCGGTGGATATCAAGCCGCCGCGTAGGCGTTGCGCACCGCGACGTCGTCGCTCAGGTATTCGACAAACTCGAACTGCACGCTGTCGGGGTCAACGATGTAGACGCTGCGCCGGCCGGCAGTCGCGCCGCCCCAGTGGTCCAGCGGCCAGCCGGCTTGCGCCAGCCGCGCCACCGCGGCATCTGCAGACGGCACCACCAGGCCGACATGCTTGGGGCCCAGGCGCAGGCTTTTCCAGTCCATCACTTCACCTTCGCCACCGCTTTGCAGCGCCAGATAAAAGCTGTCACTGCCGACATGGCGCCAGCTGATGGGGGTGCCGAACCAGTCCATCTGGCCTTCACCGCGCACGCGCCAGTCGGGCAGCGCGGTCAGCAAGAAGCGCGTGGTGTTGTCCAGTTCGCGCACGGTGATGTTGATGTGTTCAAGCGTGGTGGCAGTCATGGGTCATTTCCTTCCAAGGTGCAATTGAGATGAAGCTGTGGCGATGCGCATTCTCAAAGTTAACGTAAGCTTGAAGTCAAGCGACTTTTTTGAGGCCAGACCGCCATGCCCGCAGCCCTGCCAGCCAACGATTCGACGGTCGCCATCGGCGCGCTCGCGCAACGGGCCGCCGTGGCCGCCAGCACACTGCGGTTTTATGAGTCGCAGGGGCTGATACGCGGCAGCCGCAGCGCCGGCAACCAGCGCCGCTATCCGAAAGAAACGCTGCGCCGCGTGGCCTTCATCCGCATCGCACAGAGCGTCGGCCTGAGCCTGGATGAGATCCGCGCCGCGCTGGCCACACTGCCAGAGCAGCGCACGCCCACACGCGCCGACTGGGCGCGGCTCTCAAGGGCCTGGAAGCCTTTGCTGCAAGCGCGCATCGCATCGCTCACCGCCTTGCGCGACCAGTTGGATAGCTGCATCGGCTGTGGCTGTCTGTCGCTGAAAACCTGCAAGCTCTACAACCCGGCCGACGCCGCGGCGCGCCTGGGCAGCGGGCCACGCTACCTGCTGGGCGACCGGCCTTCAGACCTGCCCGCGGCGGGCTGACCAGCGCAGGCGGCAGCGCGCCGGTTGCTCCAGGAAGCAGCACAAGCTGGCGCTTGTTGACGACGCGCTGGGTGGCTGCGCGGGGGCGCGCTTCGGGGGTCATGGTTTGCCCCGTATGTTTGTCAGCCAAACCTGCGCATAGCATTCCATGGAGAGTGTCCCAGACAAAACCCAAGGAGAATCGCATGAGCACCCGATTGAATGTCAATGGCAAGGTGATGGACGTGCAGTCAGAAGCCGACACGCCGCTGCTGTGGGTCATCCGCGACGAAATCGGCCTCACGGGCACGAAGTTCGGTTGTGGCTTGGCACTGTGCGGCGCCTGCACGGTTCATCTTGACGGCGTGCCGGTGCGCTCTTGCCAGACGCCCGTGTCAGCCGCCGCGGGCAAGAAGGTGTCGACCATCGAAAGCCTGTCGGCAAGCAACAGCCACCCGCTGCAAAAAGCCTGGATTGCGCATGACGTGCCGCAATGCGGCTACTGCCAATCAGGCCAATTGATGAGCGCGGCAGCGCTGCTGCACAAGAACAAGAACCCCAGCGATGCCGACATCGACACCGCCATGAGCGGCAACATCTGCCGCTGTGGCACCTACGGCCGCATCAAGGCTGCGATCCACACTGCCGCCGCCGAAATGCGCAAGGCCTGAAGGAGCACACACCATGAACCAGATCAAGCAAGACAAGTCGGTCTCTGTCGATGGTGCTTCGGGCGCTGCCGGCTTTTCACGCCGCACCTTCATTCAAACCTCGGCGCTGGCCAGTGGCGGGCTGATGCTGGGCGTGGCCCTGCCCGGCCTTGTGGCCAGCGGCAGCGCGCAGGCCGCCGGCACGCTGTACACGCCGAACGCCTGGGTCCACATCGCCGACGACAACACCATCACGCTGCTGTCGGCGCGGTCCGAGATGGGCCAGGGCGTTTACACCTCAATGCCGATGTTGATCGCCGAAGAATTGAACGTCGACATCCGCAAGATCAAGGTTGCCATCGCGCCGCCCAATACCAAGCTCTATGGCAATGCCTTGCTCGGTGGCCCGCAACTCACCGGCGGATCAACCTCGGTGCGCGACGGCTGGGAAAAGCTGCGCATGGCCGGCGCCCAGGTGCGTGAAATGCTCATCAGCGCCGCGGCCGCCGAGTGGAAGGTTGACCGCAGCACGCTGCGCGCCGTGGATGGCACGGTGGTTGGTGCCGGCGGCAAGACGGCCACCTACGGCCAACTGGCGGCCGCCGCTTCGCAACTGCCGGTGCCTGAAAAAGTGGCGATCAAGGCCCCGAAAGATTTCACCATTGTCGGCAAGCGCACGAAGCGCCTGGACACCCCGGCCAAGACCAACGGCACGGCCGAATTCGGCATCGACGTGAAGCTGCCGGGCATGGTCTACGCATCGATAGAGATGTGTCCCGTCATCGGCGGCACGGTCAAGAGCTTCGACGCGGCCAAGGCCAAGACCATGCCGGGTGTCATCGACGTGGTGCAAATTCCCGACGGCGTGGCCATCGTGGCCGACACCTGGTGGCATGCCAAGAACGCCCGCAAGGGCTTGACGGTGGTGTGGGACGAAGGCGCTGGCGCCACGCTCAACGACAAGGCCATGCTGGCCGGCATCCGTGCCGGTTCACCGGCCGACAAGCTGATCCCGATGAAGCCGGTGGGCGATGCCGATGCGGTGATGAAAAGCGCCACCAAGGTCGTGCGTGCCGAATACGTGATGCCCTTGCTGTCGCATTCACCGCTGGAACCGATGAACTTCACCGCGCACTACCACGATGGCAAGGTCGACCTCATCGGCCCCACCCAATGGCAAGACGCGGGCCAGGGCACGGTGGCCAAGGTGCTGGGTGTGAAGCCTGAAGATGTGACGCTGCGCACGACCTTCCTGGGCGGTGGTTTCGGCAGGCGTATCGACATCGACTACATCATCCAGGCGGCGCAAATTTCCAAGGCCGTGAACAAGCCGGTGAAGCTGCTGTGGACGCGTGAAGACGACATGACGCACGACTACTACCGGCCGCAGTCGGTGCACCAGTTGGCGGCTGCCATCGGGCCTGACGGCAAGCCCACGGCGATGACCTTCCGCATGACATCGCAGTCTGTCACCGGCCGTGTGTTCGGCCTGCCGCTTGAGGCGCAAGACCCGCTGATGACCGAAGCCGCAGTGGCCGGCTACGAGATACCGGCCACCAAGCACGAGATGGTCAAGCACGACGCCGGCTTGCGCGTGGGCTACTGGCGTTCGGTCAGCCACGCGCTGAACGCCTTTGCCAATGAGAGCTTCATTGACGAGCTGGCGGCCAGTGCGGGCAAAGACCCGTATGCCTACCGCATGTCGCTGCTGACCAACAGCCCGCGCTTTGCCAACGTGCTGAAAATTGCGGCCGACAAATCAGGCTGGGCCACGCCGCCTGCGGCCGGGCGCTTCCGCGGCATTGCGCTGATGGAAGGCTACGACACCTACATGGCGCAGGTGGCCGAGATCTCGATGAAAGACGGCGTGCCGGTGGTGCACAAGGTGACGGTGGCTGCCGACCTGGGGATGATGGTCAACCCCGACACGGTGGAAGCGCAGATTCAGTCGAGCATCGTGTTCGGGTTGACGGCGGCGCTGTATGGCGACATCACGGTCGACAAAGGCCGCGTGCAGCAGACCAACTTCCACCAGTATCCATTGCTGCGCATGAAAGAGTCTCCGGCCATCGACATCACGCTGGTGGCCAGCACCGAGAAGCCCGGCGGCATTGGCGAGCCGGCCACGGCCTTGATAGGCCCGGCGGTGGCCAATGCGATGTTCGCGGCCACCGGCAAGCGCCTGCGCAGGATGCCGTTCACGGCCGAGAACCTGAAGGCGGCGTAAGCAGGTCTACGTGCGGCGCCCGGGCTCGGGCAGCGCCACCATTACCGGCTGGCCTGGCGCGCTGCAGCCCTGGTCGCAGCAGCGGCCGGGCTGCTTGTTGCGTGTGATGGCGCGTTCGCTGCTGGGGGCCAGCGCGCCGCGGTCGAGCAGGCGTTCGACCAAATCCACCTTGTTGCCTATCGGGTAGTGGCGGTAAATCTCCTGCTTCATCGCCGCGGGTGAACCGCCACCGTGCAGGCTGATGACCGAGTACCAGCCGCCCTGGTAAGAAGCCGTCAGGTCTTCGATGAAACGTGCCACCTCAATGCGCTTGTCATAGGGCACGTCAGGGTTGGCGCGCAGCACATCTGCAAGCCGCGCCGCGGTGGCCGGGTTGTGGTCTTCATCAGGCCCGGGCAAGGCCACAATCAGCCCGCCCGAGACCTCGTGCGCCAGCCGGTGCATGTCGTAGATCTGCGTCGCCAGCAACAGCTTGCCGATGTTGGCAAACACCGGCTCGGGCATGAAGCTGCCGCTGTGCGGGTCTTTGGTGGCATAGACGCTGGCGGCCACGCCGCAGGCGAAAAAACCTTCGGTGATCTTGATGAGCTCGACCATCGGCTCGCGCAGGTTGGCTTTCGTCCCGGGGTCAAAGCCATTCGCCTCGCACATCAGCGCACCGGCGCCGATCAGCAGATCACCAAAACCAGCGCGTGCGGCAATGCAGCTGTGCCGGTGGTGGGTGGCGTAGTTGTAGGTCAGGCTGCCTGAATGTTCCCATTCGCCGGCATAGAACACACGCTCCCACGGCACCAGCACTTTGTCGAACATCACCACCGCGGTGGACTGGCCGTACTTGCGTGAAAACAGCGGCGCACCGTGTTCCACCTTGTCGCCGGGCCGGCCCGCCGGGCGCGCGATGATCGTGATGCCCGGGGCGTCCACAGCCACCGCGCAGCAGATGGCAAAGTCGGCATCTTCCAGCCCCATGTTGCGGCAGGGCATGACCAGCAATTCATGCATGTAGGGCGCGCCGGTGACGATGGCCTTGGTGCCAGAGATCACCACGCCTTTTGCGTTGCGCTCGACGATGTGCACATAGGTGTCGGGGTTGGCCTGCTGGTGCGGCCTGCGTGAACGGTCGCCCTTGGCATCCGTCATCGCAATGCCCAAAGCCAGGTCGTTCTTCTGCACATGTTGCAGGTACGCGTCGAAGCGCGCCCGGTGTTCGGTGCTGCCGCGCGCGTCGTCGATGCGCGCGCTGACCTGGCCGATGGCGTTCATCGCGTCGTGCACCAGATAGCGCTGGGCGCAGCCCGTTTCCTGGCACAGCACGCGCACGGCTTCCAGCTTGTTCAGCAGGTCGCCGGCCGAGTGGTTGATGTGCAGCATGCGCGGCACCATCGTGCCGTCGGGGTTGGTGGCGTGCATCAGCGGCGCCAGCGCCGGGTCGTGCACCATGTCGTAGCTGACACCCAGCGCCTGCACGCCGGGCTGCAGCGAAGGCTCGTCGGCCACCGATTCGACGCGATGGCCGTCGACATAGACCACCGGGTGCAGGCGGCGCAGTGATTCACGGTAGGCCGCGCTGGTCATCAGGTGCGATGTGGATGCGGCAGCGGGCAGCAGCGGCTCGGGTGCGTTCATGGCAGTTTCCTCAACAGGTGCGCGGAAGTCTAAACACTGTTCAATTGGAAGCGCAAGTGTAGAATTATTCGATGCCTGCAAACATCGATGCCAACCCGTCGCCGGCTTCGACATCGACGCCCGCTGCGGCCACGCCGCGCGAGCGCCGCCACCGCGCGCTGGCCGGCGCCCGGCGCGAACACATCCTGGGCGCCGCCCGCGAGGCGTTTTTTGAGCTGGGCCTGGAAGGCGCCAGCCTGCGCGAGATTGCCAAACGCGCCGGCTACACGGCCGGCGCCATCTACAGCTACTTTCCCAGCAAGGAAGACGTGTATGCCACGCTGCTGGCCGAGTCTCTGGAACGTTTGAACGCGTGCGTGGCGGGTGCCCAGTTGCCCGCTGGCGTGGCGGGCTCCACCGCGGCGGCCGACGAGTTGCGCCTGCGCGCGCTGGCCTTCTTCGATTTCTACCGCGAAAACCCGCGCGACCTCGACCTTGGCTTCTACCTCTTCCACGGCATGCAACCGCGCGGGCTGACGCCGCTGTGGAACGAACGCCTGAACCGCCGCCTGCGTGATGCGATGCGGCTGCAGGAAAACGCATTGCGCGCCCTGGGCTTGGGCGTTGACGAAGCCACCACCGAAGTCACCGCCCTGTTCGCGCACACGGTGGGCCTGCTGCTGCTCAGCCACACCGGCCGCATCCGCATGTTTGGCCGCACCTCGAACGATTTGTTTGTGCGCTATGTGGAAGACCGTTTGCACCGCGCGCCGCGGAGACGTTGATGATGAAACTCAAGCGTGAGCGTTGTGCGCTGGTGCTGGTGGACTACCAGGGCCGCTTGCTGCCGGCCATTGCCGACGGCGCCGCAGCCGTGCAAGAAGCCCTGTTCCTGGCCCGCGTGGCCCAGGCTTGCGGCGTGCCCGTGCTGGGCACCGAACAAAACCCGCAGGGCCTGGGGCCGAACGTGCAAGCGCTGCGCGACTTGTGCACACCGACGATGGCCAAGATGCACTTCGACGCCACTGCCGACGGCTTGCTGGAATTGTTGCAAGCCACGGGCCGACGCGTCGAACAGGTGGTCATCGCCGGCTGCGAAACCCATGTCTGCCTGTTGCAGACGGCGCTGGGCCTGATGGCGGCCGGCCTGTACGTGGCCGTGGTGCCTGAGGCCTGTGGCAGCCGCCGGCCGGCCGACAAGTTGCTGGCCCTGCAACGCCTTGCCCAAAACGGCGCCACGCTGGTGTGCAGCGAAATGGTGGCCTTCGAGTGGTTGGCATCGTGCCAGGCCACCGACTTCAAAACCGTGCTGGCGCTCATCAAGGCGCGGCCGGTGTTGGCATGATGGCAACCCCCTGGCCGGCCCCCCGCGTGGTGGCGCGCATCACAGGCTCACTGCCCATGGGCGGCACCGTGGCGCACACGCCCATCCACGCTTTTGAGACCACCCCCGCCGGCCTGTGCTTCACAGCGCAGCCGGCGTTGCGGCCCCAGCGCCGCGACATCGATCTGGGCGGGCTGTTGGCGTTCGCCGTCAACGACCTGGTGACGCCCGAAGAAGCCGACGCGCTGGTGGCCGCCAGCGAAGTGTTTGGCTACCGCGACGAAGCCCCGGGCATTGCCACGCCACCGGGCATGCGCATGAACAAATCGGTGCACTGGCTGGCTGACGAAGCCACCCTGGCCCCAGTGATGGCACGCATGGCGGCGCTGCTGCCCGCAGTCATTGACGGCGCCACGCTGCACGGCCGCCTGAGCCACCGGCTGAACATGTACCGCTACGACGACAACGACGTCTTCAACCGCCACATCGATGGCGACTGGCCGGGCTACGGCCTGAACGCCGAACGCACCGCCATGCAAGAGTGGCCCGGCCTGCGCTCGTGCCTGACGATGCTGCTGTACCTGAACGGCCCCGAAGATGGCGTGGTGGGTGGCAACACCCGGCTGCTGGGCCGTGATGGACAGTGGGTGGACGTGAGGCCCAGGAAAGGCTCGGCACTGTTCTTCCGCCACGGCTTCACGCCGGCATCGGTCAGCCATGTCGGCGCGCGCGTCAGCGGGCCGGTGGCCAAGTACGTGGCGCGCATCAATGTGATGTACGCGCCGGCTTAGGGTTTGACAACCAGCCCAAGCTCGGTCACGGCCTTGTTGAAGTCGTTCTTCAGCGTGTCCTGCTGGGCCTGCGCCGCGGCCAGCCGGCGTGTCAGGTCGGCCATCTCGTCGGCCAACACGGCCAGCCGCGCGCCCAGCGCAGGGTCGACCACGGCGCCCGGCGCTGCGCTCTGCTTCGCGATGTCGACATCCAGTTGTTTTTTCTCGGCTTCGCGCAGCGCGATGGCACCACGCAGGTTGGCCATTTGCTCGGCGCCGACATCGAACTGCGCCTTCAGCGCCTGCGCGCGCGCCACCGTGCCTGCGCCCACCGCCTTGCCGGTGATGTAGACACCCTGGCTGACGCCCATCAGCAGCAGCGTGTTGATGTCCAGCGTCGGGAAGGCCGCTGCGTCGGCGATGCGGCCCACCACGTACATCGCAATCAGCATCGTGAAGATGAACAGCTGCAGCTTCAAAAGGTCGAAGCTGCCGTTGCTGCTGAGCATCTGCCAGAACAGGTGCTGGCGCGGCGGCGCGGGTGTTGCGCCCACGCCGCCGACCACAGCGGCCCCGCTTGAAGCCGGCAGGCGGGAGGTCGAACCGCTGCTCGTGGCGATCCAGCGCGCCAGCACGCTGCCGGTGCCGGCAATGCCCAGCAAACCCATCACTTCAGGTGTTAGCGTGAGCAGGCTGCCGGCGACGATGAACACGTAGAGCAGCCCCCACACGGTGATGACGGTCCACACGAAGGTCTGCCACAGCGACAGGCTGGGGTCGCCGTCGGCGCCGATGAAGAGCCCCGAAAACCAAGGCCTGTTGCCGGCGGCGTCGGTGGTCAATTGCTTGCCACGCAGCAGCATCAACGAGCCCAGCAGCACGACCACGATGAGGGTCGCTGCCGCCGCCGCCCAGGGACGCGACACCGCGGTGAAAGAGCCCACCGCGGCATAGCGCCCGTCAGACGACAGCACGGCCACCGACACCGCGTGGTGCCAGTCGCCGCTGACCGGAAACGCACCCGACGGCAGTGCGATCAGCAGCTTGGCGTTGCCAGCGTCGCCGCCGCGCGTGCTGGACACGCCGGCCTGCTGCCACTTGTTGCTGTTGGCCAGCCAGGCGCAGGCGGTCAGCTTGACGCTGCCATCGTCCACACGCAGCCCCGGCTGGTTGATCTCGACAGCGATGTCTGACAACCCCGGCTGGCCCGACACGCGGATCGGGTGCAGCACCGCCGGTGCGTTGCCAGTGTCGGCCTTGACAAGCAGGGGCTGCAAGGTCTGCACCGCCATCGCGCCGCGCACGACCACCTGGCCGCGCGCGCCGCTGGCCAGCGTCGGCTTGCTGCCAGTTGCGGTGGTGATGTCCTTGGGCTGGTCCAGCACCACTTCATAGGTCGCACCGTCGATGGGGCCAAAGCGCATGTCGGAAGCATCGGCCGCGGCAACGTCGAAGGCCACCCCGTTGCTGCGCAGTTGCAGCGCTTGTTGCTTGGTGGCGTCGGGCTTCAGCTCGAAACCGCCGTCGGGCTTGCGCAACCGCAGCGGGTCAGCCGATGTGCCCGCCGCGGCAGTGCCGTCGAGCTTGATGGCGGTGGTGCTGACGAAAGCCAGCGTGAACGCAGCGGCTGACGCTGCAGGCGCGGCTGCGCCGGGTGTGCCGGGTGTGCCGGGTGTGCCGGGTGCGACGCTGAGCTTCGTGCCCGCGGCCAGTTCTGTCGTCGGCACGCAGTCCACCATCGCGGCCCGCTGCTGAACGTTCACACCCGGCGCGCTGCGGTCGAAGTCAAGCCGCCAGATGCCCAGTCCCAGCACCAGCCCGATCAACGCGGTGCTGATGAGAAAGTTGCCGATGTCTTTCATGGGGCCTCCTGCGCAGTGCTTGCACCCACGCGGTTCTACCTGAACCAGGCGGCGCGGGCATGCCGCCTTTGACGGACAGGCCACCGCGGCCAGCCCACGCCATGGGGCCGACCCGCTTGCGGCGCGAGCGCACGCGTGCTGGAATTTGCCGACCCCACCGCTGCGAAAGCCAACGATGCGTTCTCGGCCCGCAGAACACGCCGGCGCCGGCCTTCCGCAAGATTGGCGATGCCACTGTCATCAGGCAAGCTGAACATGCAGCCCTTGGACACCACGCCCCCGCCCCCGCCCCCGCCCCCGTCTGGCGAGACCCGCCGCCGCGTCATCGTGTTCGCCGATCTGGCCGAATCGGTGCGGCTGATGCAGCGCCATGAGGCCGACGCGATCGAACGCTGGCGCCACTTTGCCGCGCAGGTGCGCGGGCTGCTGTTGCCGGCCCACGCCGGGCGCATGGTGCGCATGGCCGGTGACGGTTTGCTGATGGAATTCGCGCAGTCGCCGTCGGCGGTGGCTGCAGCGCTGGCGCTGCACGAAGCGATAGGCCGCACCAACCGCGACCACGACGCCGCCGACGCGATGCTGCTGCGCATCGGCATCCATGTCGCCGATGTCGTGTTCGACGAGTTCGAGGTCTACGGCGCCGGCGTCAACTTGGCCGCGCGGCTGTCGGCCATGGCGCAGCCGGGCCAGACCATCGTTTCTGCCACCGCGCGCGATGCGCTGACAGACGGCCTGCATGCCGATGTCGAAGACCTCGGGCTGCGCTATGTCAAGCACCTGGACGAGCCGGTGCGGGCTTTCCGCGTCGCCCGGCCCGGCGCGCTGTTGCAGCACGGCGCGCGGCTGCCGCTGCCGCCGGCTGACGACCTGCAGCCGGCCGTCGCGGTGGTGCCTTTCGTCACGCTGCCGGCCGACCCCCAGCACGACGCACTGGGCCACGCCATGGCCGACGAGGTCATCGCCGCGCTGTCGCGCCACGCCGGTTTGCGCGTGCTGTCGCGCACGTCGACCGCGGCGCTGCGCGACCAGATGCCCGATCTGCCGCGCTTGCACCAGATGCTGGGTGCTTCGTTCTTGCTCACCGGCCGCTGTTATGTCAACGGCGCGCGCGTGCGGCTGAATGTCGAGCTGTGCGAACTGCCGGGCGGCCAGGTGCTGTGGGCCGGCAGCGCGAACGCCGATGTCGATGCGCTGTTCGCCGGGCAAGATGAGCTGGTTCCGCATGTGGTGGCCAACGTCGGCCGCCAGGTGCTGGCGCGCGCTTTGTCGCGCGTGCGCGGGCTGCCGATGGACACGCTGCCGTCGTACACGCTGTACCTGGGCGCCACCGGCTTGATGAACAGCTTGGTGCCCAGCGACTTCGAGCGTGCGAAGGTGGCGCTGGACCACCTGGTCGAACGCCACCCGCGCCAGGCATCGCCCTATGCGATGCTGGCGCGCTGGCATGTGTTTCGCAGCGTTCAGGGGTGGGCGAACGACCGCGCGGTGGCGAGCGCAGCGGCGCAAGAGCAGTCGCGGCGGGCACTCGATCTTGACCCGACGCATGCGGTGGCGCTGTGTGCCGAGGGCACGGCGCGAATGAACTTCCACGACGACGTGGAAGGTGCGCGGCGCTGCTATCTGGCTGCGCTGCAATCCGACCCGCAGGAAGCCTATACCTGGGCCGCGCTGTCGGCCGTGCACAGCGTGTGCGGCGAACACGAAGCGGCTTGCGCCGCGGCGGCGCGTGCGCTGGCCTTGTCGCCGCTGGATCCGTGCCGGTTCGTGTTCGAGGCCTACGCAGCGGTGGCCGCGCTGGGTGCGCGCCAGCACGACGCGGCCGTGACGCACGCGCAGGCATCGCTGCGCCACCACGCGCTGCACGCGCCATCGCATCGGCTGCTGGTTGGGTCGCTGTGGATGGCCGGGCGGCATGCCGACGCACGCGCTGCAACGCAGAACTACCTGCACAGCCACCCCGATGCGCGTGTCGGCACGGCATGGCGGCGCTCGACGCAGGCGCAACAGGTCTGGGGCGGCGAGTTCGCCGAGGCGCTGCACTGCGCCGGAGTGCCGCTGTGATGCATGCCGCGC
The DNA here is from genome assembly GCA_031371275.1 of Betaproteobacteria bacterium. Classification (GTDB taxonomy): domain Bacteria; phylum Pseudomonadota; class Gammaproteobacteria; order Burkholderiales; family Burkholderiaceae_C; genus Rubrivivax. Next base: position 16,610 of record JANMJI010000117.1, on the reverse strand, counting down.
CGCACTTGCCGTCGTCGATGCATCGACACCCGCTGCCAAGCCACCACACCGACCGAAGGAGTTGACGATGCCGACCTACCCCTTGTCTCCTGGCGCCTGGCTCGGCGGCGGAGCCGGATTGAGCCCGCCGTTCTTGCGGCTGAGCCCGCCTTTTGGAGCGCAGAGCCCGCCGTTCGGGAGCCAGAGCCCGCCGTTTGGAGCACAGAGCCCGCCGTTCGGCAACCAGAGTCCCCCTTTCGGAGCACAGAGCCCGCCGTTCTGGAACCAGAGCCCGCCGTTCGGCAATCAGAGCCCACCCTTCCCGTCGAACCCGGCCATGCCTGTGGCGACTGGCGCCGGCCCATTGCAGCCATGGCAAGGTGTTGATCCGGCGTGGGTCTACCAAAGCGGCGAACAGGCCCTGCTCGCGCAGGCATTGAGCAAGGTGCGGGCCCGCATCGTCAAGCCCGACAACCCGCGGCGTGCGAAAGCCATGCCGGGCAGGGTCCGTGATGCTAACAACCAAAGTGAGCCGCTGTGGCGTTGGCAACCTGAGTTCCGCGGCAAGGCCGTCGAGGCCGAACTGCTGGCCCGCGTCGCGGTGCATGGTCAGCGCGTGTGGTGGCTGCCGGTGCCTTCGCACAAAGCGCCAAGAATCGTTGCGAAACCGCTGTTCACACTGTTGCCACGCGCCGCCGATTTTCAATATGACATGCAGATCGACAAGGTGCTGCGCGCTGCCATTGAGCGCGAAGACCGGCTGCCAGAAATCCTGACCCAGGCCGGCGACATCGGCGTCTTCTTCGACGCCGTCACCGGCATCGACCACCACGCGACGCCGTGCCTGGCCGAACTGCTCGACGTCGTCTGGAACGTCTCGCTGACACTGGTCATGGCGCTCAAAAACGAGGTGGCGGAATTCCGGCCTGTGCAGCGCTCAGCGCAGGTGCAGCCGGTGATGGCGACGCCAGGCCACGGCTCGCTGCCCAGCGGCCACGCGACGCTGGCCCGCGTCACCGCTGTGCTTCTCTCAGCGTTGCTCGCCGAAAAGGATTCGCAGCGCCGTGTCCAGCTCGACCTGCTGGCGCGACGCATCGCGTTCAACCGTGTCGTTGCCGGGCTGCATTTCCCGATGGACAGCTTTGCAGGCTATGCACTGGGTGGGCAACTGGCGGCGGTGTTTGTGGCCGCGGCCACCGGCCTGGATTTGCCGGACAAGGTGGATTGCAAAGTCGAAGCCGACTCGACATTGACCGAAGCTATTCCCGCAGCAGACGCCGCCGCCATCACCCGCGCGCCAGCAACCGCTGCCGCCGCCGCGCGCGACGCGGCTGGGCGGCCGGCGCCAGACCGCGCGCGCGCCGCGCCGCTGCTCGGCATGTTGTTCGACGCAGCGGCGGCGGAAATCGCAGCATTGCGCGTTCGTCGCGCTTGATGACGGGGGACGAAGCATGGCTCGCTGGACAAGACCGCAGACGCCGCAAACGCCGCAAGCGCAGTACGGCGCAACCCAGACGCCAGCCGCGGCGCAAACCCGGGACCGTGTTGCAAAGGAAACGCCAAAGCTGCTGAAGGACTTGTACGCACGCTGGGCCGTGGCCACCGACTGGCGCGGCTTCAAGCGCGGCCTGGATGCCGCGCGCCGCGGTGCGCCGGCGGGATGCGTGCGCATCCTGGCCCGCGTTGACACCCAAGCAGACTGGTCCGAGGTCTGGGCCAAGGCCGGCAAACAGGACGGCCAGCCCTGGCTGCGCATCGCGCCGATGTATGCCGATGAAGTGCCAGGCGGGGACCGCAAAGCCATGCACTTCACGGCCACGCTGAAGGCCGATGACTTGTTGCGACTGACGCGCGAACTGCCCCAGGTGACCTGGGAGATCGCGCTGCCGTTGCGCGCAAGCGAGACCGTCGCGCATGGCGAATCACCCGGGCGTTTCGGCAACGAACGCACGGAGGACGCGCTGAAGCCGACATCGGTGTTGCGCGCGAAGCCACCTTCAAACCCGCGCGCGCCGCTTGACGAGGCATCAAAGTTGGACAGCGCCATCGCCGTCGTCGACTTCGGCTGCCCGTTTCTGAACATGCGTTTCGCAGATCGCAAAGGCGGTACCCGCGTGGCGGCGCTGTGGGACCAGAGCGACGACGGCCAGCGCAGCGTGGCGCCGTGGTGGCATCTGCCGCACGACGCCGGCTATGGCCGCGAGCTTGGCGGCGCTGCGATGCAGCGCATCTGCGCTGAGGTGCGCGTCGAACCGACGCCTGAGGCCGGCGCTGCGGTCGTAGCCTCTGGCCAGACCGCGGCTGGCTACCCAGCCATGGCAAGTTCTGGCCTGCCGGCCGACGAAGCTGCCGCCTACCGCAGCCTGGACTACCTGATCGCCTACGACGACCCGCGCCGACGCGTCTGGCACGCCACGCATGGCGCCCATGTGCTCGATGTGGCCGGGGGCAGCCACGACCCGCTGGCGGCCACGCGCGGCGGCGATACAGCGCGTCTGGACGAGGGCCGCGAAGCCAGCGACTCGGCTGGCGATGCGCCCCTGGTGTTCGTTCAACTGCCGGCGTTGACGGCTGCCGACAGCAGCGGCGGATCGCTGGGCGCGCAACTGCTGGATGCCGTGCGCTATGTGCTGGCGCGCTGCAAGTCCGTCGCACCCATCGTCGTCAACATCAGCTATGGCAGTTTCGCCGGGCCCCACGACGGCAGTTCGATGATCGAACGCGCACTCGACGAATTGCTGGAAATTCGTCGGCACAACTTCGCCATCGTGCTGGGGGCCGGCAACGCCCGCCAGGCCGGCTGCCATGTGCGCCGCACGGCGCGCAAAGACCGCAGCGCGCTGTTGCGCTTCGTGCTTGACGCGGGCGACACGACCGACACCTTTGTTGAGCTGTGGTACCCACGCCCGGCCGATGACAGCCCGCTGCTGCAGGTGCGCGTGCGCACCGCCGGACGCGACTGGAGCGAGTGGGTGCAGCGCGGGCAGCGCGCCGATCTGGAGGACCCGGCCACAGGTGATCTGGTGGCACTGCTGCAACATGAACACTGCGTGCCGGGCAGCGCCACGAAAGCGCTGGTGCTGCTGGCGCTGGCACCGACGGCGCACGCGCTCGACGACGACGGCCCGCTGGCCGACGCAGGGGTCTGGGAAATAGAGGTCGCGCTGTACCCGACCCCAAAGCCGGGCCCCGACGTCTGCTTCGACGCCTACGTTGAACGCGACGACCCTGGCGAAGGCGGCGGCGGTGCGCAGCCGCGCTTCATCGGCATTGACCGCGACGACGAACGCGACACGCTCAGCAGCATTGCCACCGGCCAGTTCACCATCGCCGCCGGCGCCTACCGCATCAGCGACAGCAGCGCGGCCGAATACTCTTCGCTTGGCCCGCTGCCTGGCACGACCGCTGGCAACACCGCGGGCCGGCCACTGGTCTACGCCGCCGCCGAGGAAGACGCGTTGCAGCCCAACATCGCCGCGGCCGCGGTGCGCAGTGCCGACGTACACCGCATGAACGGCACCAGTGTGGCTGCGCCGGTGCTGGCGCGGCAGCTCTACAACTGGCTGCTGACGCCGCATGCAGTGCAGCGCCGCTTCAACAAAGCCGGCGTGCTCACCAGCGACGGCTGGACTGCGGTGCTGCAAGCGCTGGCACGCAAACCTGGCGGCTTTGTGCGCGAACCGCCGCCGTAAGCCAGCTTGGCGTGCCGCTTCGATGTTCGAGTCCAATACCGCCATGGACCAAGCCCCGCACACCGAACAGCGCCTGACCGATCTGGAGATCAAGGCCAGCTTCACCGAAGACACGCTGGACCGCCTGAATGCGGTGGTGGTGCGCCAGCAGCAGCAGATTGACGGGCTCTTGCGTGCACTGACCGCGTTGCGTGCGCAGGGTGCGGCTGGCCAGGCGCCGGCCTTTCGCAGCCTGCGCGACGAGTTGCCGCCGCACTACTGAAGCTCTGGGGCTGCTGCGCAAGCGCCGCGGCTATGGCGTGTTGCCACGCTGAACGTTGCGCTGGATTTCGCGCAGCATGAACCGATACAGGCTTTCCACCTTCTCACGCGCCCACGGCGTTTTGCGCAGCATCTTCAGGCTCGAAGCCACGCTGGGCGCGCTGGTGAAGCAGCGCAGCGGCAGCCGTTCACCCAGCCCGGCCCAGCCGTAGTGCGCGGCCAGCGCTGTCACCATCACTTCCAGCGTTACGCCGTGCAAAGGGTTGCCGGGCTGCTTGGTCGGCTGCTTGATCGGCCGTTCGCTCGGCGGTTTTGGGGCGGTGTCCACACACGCATTTTGACCGCCCGGCCTGAACTCCGCGCTGCCGCGAACGCGCCCTTGGGAACGCGCCAACGCCAATGCGCCATTGGCGCGCATGCGTGCGATTTTGGGACTACCAAAGCCCTCTGCACCGTGGCGGGACAGGGCTTGCACGTACTTTTTTGTTCAGCGCACAACACGCATATTCGCCCGAGCGTCAGCCGCACGCCCTGCGCCGTGCAGCCACGAGGACAACCGAAGTTTGTGGGCCGCTGACGCCACACCTTTCCTGTCAGCCAAACATTCCGGAGCAAAGACCATGAGCGACCACCTGAAAACCGCCATAGACACCATCCTGCACTACAGCACCACTGGCCGCGCCGGCGGTGCCCCGGGCGCGGTGGCCATGGTCACCAACCGCGGCGGCAACACCTATGAAGGTGCCAGCGGCGTGCGTGAACTGGGCAAGCCCGACGTCATGACCACAGACTCGGTCATGGCCATCTTTTCCACCACCAAGGCCATCACCGGCACGGTGGCCATGCAGCTGGTGGAAGAAGGCAAGATCAAGCTGCTGGACGCGGCCAAGAAGTACGTGCCCGAGATTGCCGAAATCCAGGTGCTGGATGGTTTTGATGCTGCCGGTCAGCCCAGGCTGCGCCCACCCAAGCGCGACATCACGGTGGATGATCTGCTGCTGCACACCGCCGGCTTTTGCTACGAATTCTTCAGCCACGACGACCTGAAATACCGCACCGCCAAGGGCATACCGACGGTGGTTTCCAGCAGCTTTGCCAGCATCCGCACGGTGTTGCTGCACGACCCCGGCGCCAACTGGACGTATGGCTGCAACATCGACTGGCTGGGCCGCATCGTCGAACAACAGCGCGGCAAGCGCCTGGGCGAAGTGATGAAAGAACGTGTCTTCGAACCACTCGGCATGCAGGACATCGCCTTCACGATGACCGACAGCATGAAGGCCCGCCGTGCCACGCTGCACGACCGTGCGCAAGACGGCAAGCTGACACCGCTGCCCGACCTGGTATTGCCCCAGCCGCCTGAGATGGACATGGGCGGCCACGGCCTGTATGCCTCGGTCGGCGACTACATGAAATTCATTCGCATGTTCTTGAACGACGGCGCTGGCGCCCATGGCCGCGTGCTGAAAAAAGAAACAGTCGACCACATGTTCCAGAACGGCCTGCCGCCCGGCGTGGCCAGCGGCGCGTGGACGACGAGCATCCCGTCTTTGTCCAACGACGGTGAATTCGAACCCGGCATTGCCAAGACCTGGAGCCGCACCTTCCAGCGCAACGAAGCGACCACCAACGCAGGCCGCGCTGCCGGCTCGGCGATGTGGGCCGGCCTGGGCAATTTGTTCTATTGGATAGACCGCCAGAACGGCGTCGGCGGGTTCTGGGGCTCGCAAATCCTGCCCTTCATGGATGCCGTGTCCTACCCGGGCTTCACAGACTTTGAAGCGGCGGTCTACCGCCACCGCTGATGCTGGAGCCGGTGATTTCGACGGCTGCGTGGCCGGTGCATCCTGGGCCAATGCGGGCCCGGCCATGCCGGGAAGCCATTTTCAGCGTCGCGCGCGCCGAAAGGCTCTCAGAAAGCTGACGCGCCCGCAGGCTTGTGGCCTGCGGGCGCGCGACAGACTCGATGCGAAGCGACTATTCCGAAAGGACGAATCCCATCGGTTGCGGCTGGGGCCTTTCTGACAGGACGAAACCGCCGCCTGACACATGGTGCAGGTCGGCCAGACTCAATTCAACCATCCCGCCTTGGGCGGTGTTTTCTTCTGACCGCTCAACGGTCACGTCAGAAAGGCTCGCGGATTTGTTCGTCATGCAAACTCCTGTATGAAATAAATAGCGCCGACATGGCGCCCGTGAACGATCGCACAGTTGAGCACGCAACCCAGCCTGTAAGCCCTTGCAGGTTTGCTTGATCGCGGCTGGCACGCGCCGTAGTTGTAACAAATAGTGTGTTGCAGTTCGGCATCGAGTGGCTTATCCCGAATTGACGAATGCTCGGCGCGATGGTGGGCGCTGCCGGCTCAGCCATGGGGCCGGGCCTGGGCAATTTGTTCTGTCACTGACTTCGAAGCCGCGGCCTACCGCCACCGCTGAAGCTGTTATTTCAGCGCCGCTGCCTCCTTCAACCCTGGCGCGAATTCGGCGCCGTGGCGTACTTCGGCCGTCGATGCCTTCAGCGTGTTGCCCATGCTTTCGGCACGACCGCCCAGGCATTGCGCCAGGAAGTTTTCCGTCACCGCATTGAAGGCGATGTTGTTCACCGGGCGCGCAAAGCCGTGGCCTTCGTCGGGGAAGACGATGTAGGTTACGGGGATGTTGCGGGCCTTCATCGCGGCCACGATCTGGTCTGACTCGGCCACGTTCACACGCGGGTCGTTGGCGCCCTGGCCGATCAGCAGTGGGCGTTCGATGCGGTCGGCGAAGTTGACTGGCGAGCGTTCCTTCAACAAAGCGCGGCCGGCCTCGGTGTTGGGGTCGCCCATGCGGCGGTAGAACTGTTGCTTGATGGCTTCCCAGTAGGGTGGGATGGTGTTCAGCAAAGTGAACAGGTTGGAGGGGCCGACGATGTCGACGCCGCAGGCAAACACCTTGGGCGTGAAGGCCAGGCCGGCCAGCGTGGCATAGCCGCCATAGCTGCCGCCCATGATGGCCACCTTGTCGGCCGTGGTCACGCCCTGGGCCACGGCCCAGGCCACGCCGTCCAGCAGGTCGTCGTGCATCTTGCGGCCCCATTGCAGGTTGCCGGCGTTGATGTAGCCCTTGCCAAAGCCAGTGCTGCCGCGAAAGTTCACGGCCAGCACCGCGTAGCCGCGGTTGGCCAGCCACTGGTGATAGCCGTCGTAGCCATAGCCATCGCGGCCCCAGGGCCCGCCGTGTACCAGCAGCACCATCGGCACCGGCCGCTTGGCTTGGCCTTGCGCATTGGCTTGGCTGGCCGCGGGCAGCGTCAGGTAAGACACCATGGTCAGACCGTCACGCGTCTTCAATTCCAGCGCCTGCATGGGCTGCAGCGCTGCACCTTCCAGTTCGGGGCGCGTCAGGTACAGCCGGGTCAGGCGTTTGGCACTGCGCTCGTACAGATAGCCCGCGCCGGGTGCGGTCACGCGGTCTACGGCCAGCAGCCACTTGTCGTCGGCGTCGGTGCGCGAGATGACGGTGAAGTTGCCGCCGGTTTCACGCCTCAGGAATTCCAGGTCGGCCTTCACCGAAGCATCCAGCGCCACGTATTCAGACTTCAGGTAGTTCAGCGCGTAGGCCTGCGCGCGCCCGCTGCGCGGGTCGAACAGGCCATCGCTGATGTCGGCGCGTTTGTCCTGCGCCACGACGCTGAATTCGCCGCTGTCGATGTCCTGCGCCAGCAGCGCCGCAGTGTCACGGCCGCGGGCGTCTATCCAGTACAGCGTACGGCCGTCGCTGGTGAAACCCTGTGGGTAGGTGGTTTGCGCGTCTTCCAGGCTCACGCTGGCGATGGCTGTGCTTTCGACCTTGCCTTCGGTGATGCGGAAGTAGTCGCTGCCGCCGTCGGCACGCGGGCGGCTGGCGCCGCGCAGCCTCAGGTCTTCGTCGGCCTGGAAGCCGCCGTAGCCTTCGTTTTGCAACACCAGCGTCAGCGCGCCGCTGGCCAGCTCCAGGCTGTACACGTCGTGATAGCGCGGGTCGCGGTTGTTCACGCCGATGAGGATGCGGTCTTTCACGTGGCGGCTGATGGCCACGATGCGCACCCGCGTTTTCGTGAACGGCGTGTAGTTCTTCAGCGCGCCGCTGGCCACATCCACGCCATACAGCAAGAAGTTTTCGTCACCCCCCTGGTCGTTGATGAACAGCACGGTTTTCGAATCGGGCGACCAGAAAGAACCGCGTATCGGCCGCTTCAACTCATTCGTCAGCGCGCGCGCCTGATCGGGTTTGTCCAGCGGCGCCAGCCACAGGTTCAGCACGCCTTCACGCGGTGCCGCCCAAGACAGCCAGCGCCCGTCGGGGCTGATGCGGCCACCGGCCTTGGTGGGGTTGCCGAAGAACTTGGTGCGTTCGATGAGCGGCACGCTGGCGATGGATGAAGCGGCCGTTTGGTCGGTCTGTGCCGCTTGCGCATGCGCAGAAAAAGGCAGCGGCAGGGCGGCTGCGATCAGCAGCGCGGCGGACAGGGTGCGGGGCATGGTGGTGCTCCAAAGAACGAAGGCCGCGATTGTGGCGTGGCCGCTACGGCCGGGCCTTTTCCAATGCAGGCAGGAGCCCGCTGTCAACGCGATGCACACTCACCCCATGCGCAGCCCCCGCCGTCACACCGAAAGCCACCGCAACGACCGCATCGGCTGGCTGCGCGCCGCCGTGCTGGGCGCCAATGACGGCATCGTCTCTACCGCCAGCCTGGTGCTGGGCGTGGCGGCGGCCAGTGCATCACCGCAGACGGTGCTCATCACCGGCGTCGCCGGGCTGGTGGCCGGCGCGATGGCCATGGCGGCGGGCGAATACGTGTCGGTGCATTCGCAGGCCGACACCGAAAACGCCGACCTGGCGCGCGAGCAGGCCGAGATCGAAGACGACCCGGCTGCCGAGCAACGTGAGTTGACAGGCATCTACATCGCGCGCGGTCTGGCGCCTGATTTGGCGCAGCAGGTGTCGGCACAGCTGATGGCCCACGACGCACTGGCCGCCCATGCGCGCGACGAGCTGGGCATCAGCGCGGCTTTGCAGGCGCGCCCGGTGCAGGCGGCGCTGGCCTCGGCCGCCAGCTTTGCCGTCGGCGCCGCGCTGCCGCTGGCCAGCGTGCTGCTGGCCCCTGCGGCGTTGTTGGGGCCCTGGGTGGCGGGCACATCACTGCTGTGCCTGGCGGGGCTGGGTGCGCTGGCCGCCCAGGCCGGCGGCGCCGAAGCCAAGGGCCTGGCGCTGGGTGCCTGGCGCGTCACCTTCTGGGGCGCTGCGGCGATGGCCGTGACGGCGGGGGTGGGAAGGCTGTTCGGCGCGGTGGTGTAGCGGTCAGTGAAAGCGCCCTGAACGCCTTCCGCGCGGCTTGTCTTCAGGCTCGGGCTTCTTTGGCTCAGGCAGCCCGCGCGCCGCCGCCTGCGCCAGCAAGGCCTTGCCGCTGACACCGGCGAACAGCGCCGCGGCGCGCACCTTGATTTCCAACAGTTCGCTGGCGCTGACCGAGTACTGGCCGGTGACGGTGTTCACATCGATACGAAATTCCACGTCCTTGCCGGCGTTGGACAGCGTGCCGCAGGTGAATTCGTATTCCTGGTTTTCGAAGGGCAGGCCTTGCGTCTGCAGGTCGTAGTCCTGGTATTCCACGCGTTCGATTTCGCCGCTGGACAGGTTCAGCGAGCCGGTGGAGGTGATGACTTCGTCGCTCAACTCATCGACGATCACGATGGGCACTTTCAGGTCCACGGTGGTTTCCTCTGCTTCAAGACTGCGGATTCTGACGCCTGTGGCTGGGCAGGCCGGCGGTCGGCTGTGCAAACGGCTGTGCTAGCGTCATCAAGACCCTTGCAGCCGGATGCCCCGCCATGGACCTTGCCTCTCTCAGCCCCCGTTCCAGCCCCGGTGTCAGCGCCAGTTCGCTGGGCAACCACATCGACAGCGCTGCCACGGCACTGCAAGCCCAGGTCATCGCCTGGCGGCGCGACCTGCACCAGCACCCAGAACTGGGCAACCGCGAATTTCGCACCGCGGCCATCGTCGCCGCGCATCTGCAAGCGCTCGGCCTGGACAGCGTGCGCACCGGCGTGGCCCACACCGGCGTGGTGGGTGTGCTGAAGGGCGGCTTGCCCGGCCCGGTGGTGGCGCTGCGCGCCGACATGGACGGCCTGCCGGTGACAGAGGAAGTGGATCTGCCCTTTTCGTCCAAAGCGCGCACGCAATGGAATGGCGAAGAAGTGGGCGTGATGCACGCCTGCGGCCACGACTGCCATGTGGCGATATTGATGGGCGTGGCGCAAGTGCTGGCCGGGCTGCGTGCGCAGTTGCGCGGCAGCGTGGTCTTCATCTTCCAGCCCGCCGAAGAACTGCCGCCCGAGGGCGAAGAAGGTGGCGCCAAGCTGATGATTGCGCAGGGTGCGTTGCAAAACCCCACCCCGCGCGCCATCTTCGGTCTGCATGTCACATCACGTCTGCCCTTAGGCTTGATCGGCTGCCGTTCGGGCCCGACGATGGCCAGCGCCGACCGGCTGAAGATCACCATCCAAGGCCGCCAGACCCACGGCGCCGCGCCCTGGCTGGGCGTCGACCCCATCGTCACGGCGGCGCAGGTGGTGCTGGGCCTGCAAACGGTCATCAGCCGCGGTGTCGACCTGACGCACGAACCGGCGGTGCTGACGCTGGGCATGATCCGCGGCGGCAACCGCGAAAACATCATCCCCGACAGCGTGGAAATGCGCGGCACCATCCGCACCTTCGACGAAGCCATGCGCGACGACATCCACGAACGTGTGACGACGCTGGCCGAAGCGGTGTCACGCGGCTCACGCGCCGGCTGCGAAGTCTGCATTCGCAAGGACTACCCGGTGACGGTGAACGACCCGGCGCTGACCGAAGCCATGCTGCCGACACTGAAGCGCGTGGCCGGTGATGCAGGCGTGATGATGGTGGGCAAGGTGACGGGTTCTGAAGATTTTTCGTTCTTCCAGCGCGTCGTCCCGGGCCTGTTCATCTTCCTCGGCGTGACGCCACCGGGCGTGGACCCGGCCAAGGCCCCTTCCAACCATTCACCGCGGTTTTTCGCCGATGAACGGGCCCTGGTGCTGGGCGTGCGGGCCTTGGCGCACCTGGCTTGCGACCACCTGGAAGCAGGCGCTGTGTGATGCGCGGCTTGGCCTGGCCATGGCTGCTGCTGGTGTCCGTGCTGGCGCTGCTGACGCTGGCAGCGTGTTCGCCGCTGCCGGTGCTGAACGGCGTGGCGCGCGCTGCGGGTGGTTACCGCGTGCAGGCCGATGTGGCCTATGGTGCCAACCCGCGCCAGGCGCTGGATGTCTACACGCCCACCGCGCCGGCGCCCGCTGGCGGCTGGCCTTTGGCGGTGTTCTTCTATGGCGGCTCGTGGAACAGCGGGGCGCGCGCTGAGTACGCCTTTGTCGGTATTTCATTGGCCGCGCGCGGCGTCATCGCGGTGGTAGCCGACTACCGGCTCTACCCTGAAGTTCGCTATCCGTCGTTTCTTGAAGACAGCGCCCTGGCCGTGGCCTGGGGTCTGACGCACGCGCAGCAACTCGGGGCGAACCCCAAGCGCGTCTTCGTCATGGGCCACAGTGCGGGGGCCTACAACGCGGCGATGCTGGCGCTCGACCCGCGCTGGCTGGCCGCCACCGGACATGCGGCCACCGAGCTTGCCGGCTGGGTGGGTCTGGCCGGGCCTTACGACTTTTTGCCGACCGACGACCTGAAGGCCCAGCCGGTGTTCTTCCACCCGAACTACCCGCCGCACACGCAGCCGATGGAATTCGCATCGGCCAGCGCACCGCGCACTTTCCTGGGCGCACCGCTGAATGATTCGGTCGTCAACCCACAGCGCAGCACGCAGAGCCTGGCCGCCAAATTGCAGGCCAGCGGCGTGGACGTGAACTTGAAACGTTATGCACGCGCCAGCCACGCCACGCTGGTCGGCGCCTTCGCGCCCGGGCTGCGCTGGATAGCCCCGGTGCTGGACGATGTCACCACCTTTATCGAGGCAGCGCCAGCGGCGCGCTGAAAATTGCTGCCCGTGCGGTGGCCCACACTGCACTGACGGTCTCTGTCTGCGCCGGCGTTGGCCGGGCGCAGCTTGCGGTCATTGTTCTTCGTCAGCGGCCCGTTTTTGGTTTTCGGCAGCAGGTCGCGTAGGCGCCACTTCGCGCACGACCTCGCGCACCAGCAGTTCACGGTAGATGCCACCTTCTTCAGCGCTGCCCAGTGTCACGCCGGCGCCATCCATGCGCGCCAGGCAAGCCAGGCGGTCTGGCACGGGCAGCGGTTCGCAGCGTTTGCGGGCGTTGACTTCAAGGTCGCTCTCGCCGTTGTTCAGTGCGCCGCGGCTGGCGTCGCGGTAAACCGAGCGCGCTTCGTACAAACAGGTTTCGCGGTCCTGGTGCGACAGGCCAGTCAGGCAGGCCGAACGCTCTTGCTGGTAACGCAGATGTGCTGACAGCGGTTTGTCTGCCGCCCATACCGGCGCGCACAGCGTGGCGGCACTCAGGCACAAGGCGGTGGCGACGGTCTTCAAAGCGGGGGTCTTCATGTGGGGCTCCTTGCGGTGGGCTGGGCCATTCACAACGAATGCACCGGCCATGACCACAGCATCGGCGCCGCGTCAGGCGCGGGCCATCGTCCAGCGGCGCATGTGGATGTAGGACAGGCCCGACAGCGCCAGCCGCGCCTGCACGCTGCACGCCAGTACGCCAGTACGCCAATACGCCAATACGCCAATACGCCAATACGCCAACACGCCTTTCCGCCCAGGGTTCACTGCGCTGCCGTCTTGATGTTTTCTTGATGCCGGCCTGCCCACATTGGGCACCGTCTTGACGCCGCCCGGCCCAGCATGCGGCCCATGTTTGCGGAGATTGACATGGACCTTGTGGACCTTGCGTTTGGCGGCCTGGCGGTCGTGTTCTGGTTGGCGGTGTGGGCCTTCGCCCGCGGCTGCGCACGTTTGCAGCGGGGGCGGCCATGAACGCTGTCTCAAGCGGCCTGATAGTGCTGGCCGCGCTGCTGGCGGTGGGCCTGCTGGTCTATCTGATAGCCGCCCTGTTGTTCCCTGAGGACTTCTCATGAGCACCCCAGCATGGCTGCTGCTGGCCGCCTACGCCGCAGCGCTGGCCCTGGTGGCCTGGCCGCTGGTGCGCTGGATTGACGCGGTGATGGCCGGACGCTTCAGCTGGGGCCGGCGTGTCGAAGCGCCGCTGCTGCGCTGGGCCGGTGTCAAGCCAGAGGAAGAAAGTGGCTGGCTGGCCTATGCCACCGGGCTGTTGGTGTTCAACGGCCTGGGCGTGGTGGCGGTGTATGCGCTGCAGCGCTTGCAAGGCGGCCTGCCGCTGAACCCGCAGGCACTCACCGCGGTGGCGCCAGATTCGGCTTTCAACACCGCGTTCAGCTTCGTCACCAACACCAACTGGCAGGGCTATGGCGGTGAAACCACCATCAGCTATTTGACGCAGATGCTGGCGCTGACGGTGCAGAACTTCTTCTCTGCGGCCACCGGCATGGTGGTGGCCATTGCGCTGGTACGCGGCTTTGCGCGCCACGCCATGAACAGCATCGGCAACGTCTGGGCCGATCTTTTGCGCTGCACGCTGTGGCTGCTGTTGCCACTGTCGGTGGTGTTCGCACTAGTGCTGGTGGCGCTCGGCGTGATACAGAACTTCGCGCCTTACCTGGACATCACGACGCTGCAGGGCGGCAAGCAGAGCATTGCGATGGGCCCGGTGGCTTCACAGCTGGCCATCAAGATGCTGGGCACCAACGGCGGCGGCTTCTTCAATGCCAACTCAGCCCACCCGTTCGAGAACCCCACCGCCTTCAGCAACTTCTTGCAGATGCTCAGCATCTTTGCGATACCGGCGGCGCTGTGCGGTGTCTTCGGCCGCATGGTGGGTGACGTGCGCCAGGGCTTTGCTGTCCTGGCCGCCATGACGCTGCTGTTTGTGGTGCTGGCCTTGCCCGGCATAACGGCAGAACAGCACGGCAACCCGCTGCTGACACCGCTGGGTGTGGACAGCCTGGCCAGCGCGACCCAGGGCGGTGGCAACTTCGAGGGCAAGGAAGTGCGCTTTGGTGCGGCTGCTTCAGCGCTGTTTGCGGCCATCACCACCGCCGCTTCCTGCGGCGCGGTGAACGCCATGCACGACTCATTCACCCCGCTGGGCGGCGCCGTGCCGCTGGTCTTCATCCAACTGGGCGAGGTCGTGTTTGGCGGTGTCGGCTCGGGCCTGTACGGCATGCTGGTGTTTGCATTGCTGGCGGTGTTCATCGCCGGTTTGATGATCGGCCGCACGCCTGAATATCTGGGCAAGAAGATTGAAGTGCCAGAGATGAAGATGGTCTCCATCGCCATCCTTGTCACGCCCTTGTTGGTGCTGGTGGGCACGGCCGTGGCGGTGGCCACCGAGGCCGGCCGCGCCGGCATTGCCAACCCCGGGCCGCACGGCTTCAGTGAAATCCTGTATGCGCTGAGTTCTGCCGCCAACAACAACGGCAGCGCCTTTGCGGGCTTGTCGGCCAACACGCCGTTTTACAACGTGCTGCTGGCCGTGGCGATGTGGTTCGGGCGCTTCGGCGTCATCGTGCCGGTGCTGGCGCTGGCCGGTTCTTTGGCAGCCAAGAAGCGGCTGGCAGTCACGTCGGGCACCTTGCCCACGCACGGGCCGCTGTTTGTCGGCTTGTTGATCGCCACGGTGCTGCTGGTGGGCTTGCTGAACTACGTGCCCGCCCTGGCTTTGGGCCCGGTCGTTGAGCATCTGATGCTGTGGAGCAAATCATGAAGCGCGAAGCGCTGACGCTGTTCGACCCGCTGCTGCTGCGCCCGGCGCTGCACGGCGCCTTTGCCAAGCTGAACCCGCGCGTGCAGTGGCGCAACCCGGTGATGTTTGTGGTGTTTGTCGGCAGCGCCTTCACCACCTTGCTGGCGCTGGCCGAGCCCGGTGCCTTCACCACCGCCGTGGCCGTCTGGCTGTGGTTCACGGTGCTCTTTGCCAACTTCGCCGAAGCCCTGGCCGAAGGCCGCAGCAAGGCCCAGGCGGCCAGCTTGCGGGGGCTGAAGAAGCAGACCATGGCCAAGAAGCTCGAAGGCCCTGTCGGTACGCTGCGCACGGCCATGAAGTGGCATCCCATCGAAGGCGACAGCCTGCGCAAGGGCGACCTGGTGCTGGTCGAAGCCGGTGACCTGATGCCCGCCGATGGTGAGGTGATGCAAGGCGCCGCATCGGTGGACGAAAGCGCCATCACCGGCGAATCAGCGCCCGTCATCCGCGAATCGGGTGGCGACTTTTCTGCCGTCACGGGCGGCACGCGCGTGCTGTCGGACTGGCTGGTGCTGCGCGTCACCGTCAACCCCGGCGAGACCTTCGTCGACCGCATGATTGCGATGGTCGAAAACGCCAAGCGGCAGAAGACGCCCAACGAATTGGCGTTGACGATCTTGCTCGTGGCTTTGACGCTGGTGTTCCTCATCGTGGTGGCCACGCTGCTGCCGTTTTCCGCCTTCAGCGTGCAGGCCAGCGGCGCGGGCCAGGTCGTCAGCCTGGTGGTGCTGGTGGCATTGCTGGTGTGTTTGATACCCACCACCATCGCGGGCCTGCTTTCGGCCATTGGCGTGGCCGGCATGAGCCGCATGATGCAGGCCGGCGTCATCGCCACCTCGGGCCGTGCGGTCGAAGCAGCGGGTGATGTCGACGTGCTGCTGCTGGACAAGACCGGCACCATCACTTTGGGCAACAGGCAGGCCAGCGCCTTCATGCCCGCAGCGGGTGTGTCGGCCGCGACCCTGGCCGAAGCCGCGCTGCTGGCCTCGGGTGCGGACGAGACGCCCGAAGGCCGCAGCATCGTGGTCCTGGCGAAGCAGAAATTCGCATTGCAGGCGGTGGCGAATGCGCAAGCCCAGGCGCAAGGGGTGGCTGTGCCTTTCACCGCCCAAACGCGCATGAGCGGCATGGACCTGCCCGCCACCGACCACACCCCGGCGCGTGTGCTGCGCAAAGGCGCGGCCGATGCCGTGCGCCGCCATGTCCAAGCCCTGGGCGGCAACTTCCCGGCCGCGCTGCAAGACCAGGTGGACGACGTCGCCCGCCGCGGCAGCACGCCGCTGGTGGTCGCCGACGGTGCCCGCGCGCTGGGCGTGGTGGAGTTGAAAGACGTGGTGAAAACCGGCATCAAGGAACGCTTCGCAGAACTACGGCGCATGGGCATTCAAACGGTGATGGTGACGGGTGACAACAGGCTGACCGCAGCGGCCATCGCCGCCGAAGCCGGTGTCGATGATTTCCTGGCCGAAGCGACGCCGCAAGACAAGCTGAAGCTGATCCGCGAACACCAGGCCGCAGGCCGGCTGGTGGCCATGACGGGCGACGGCACCAACGACGCGCCGGCGCTGGCCCAGGCCGACGTGGCCGTGGCCATGAACACCGGCACCCAGGCCGCCAAAGAGGCCGGCAACATGGTTGATCTGGACAGCAACCCGACCAAGCTGATCGAGATCGTCGAGACCGGCAAGCAGATGCTGATGACGCGCGGCTCGCTCACCACCTTCAGCATCGCCAACGACGTGGCCAAGTACTTCGCCATCGTGCCCGCGGCTTTCGTGGGCACCTACCCGCAACTGGCGGCGTTGAACGTGATGCAACTGGCCAGCCCGGCGTCGGCCATCCTGAG
>JANMJI010000103.1:0-20285 GCA_031371275.1 Betaproteobacteria bacterium | reverse complement strand
TCCGCCCCGAACCCAGGAGATTTTCATGGCCGTTCAGCAGAACAAGAAGTCGCCCTCCAAGCGCGGCATGCACCGCTCGCACAACGCTGTCGCGGCGCCGGGCATCGCGCTGGAGCCGACCACGGGCGAAGTGCATCTGCGTCACCACATCAGCCCGACCGGCTTTTACCGGGGCCGCAAGGTCTTGAAGACCAAGGCCGACGCCTGATTTCCTTGCGCGGGCCTCAAACAGGCCCCATGCAGTCAGCGTCAGAAGCTTGGCATGTCCGCGTGTTGACCGAACACGCCACGCCGGTGGCGGCGTACAACCGCCCTGTTGCTGCCTGAAGCCGTGGTGCCCTCTACCGTTCCCGCGCCCCTGCACACGGTGCGCATCGCTGTTGACTGCATGGGCGGCGACTATGGCCCGGCCGTCACCTTGCCCGCCTGCCGGGCCTTCCTGGACAAGCATCAGAACGCCGAACTGGTCTTGGTCGGCGGCGCAGCGGCCCTGGCCGGGGCCCACGGCTGGCCCCGCTGCACGCAGGTGGCGGCCACCGAGGTGGTGTCGATGGACGACCCGGTGGAAGTGGCGCTGCGCAAGAAGCGCGACTCTTCGATGCGCGTGGCCATCAACCAGTTAAGTGTCGGCGCGCACGCTTGCGTATCGGCCGGCAACACCGGCGCGCTGATGGCCGTGTCGCGCTATGTGTTGAAGACACTGGACGGCATTGACCGCCCGGCCATTGCCACCGTCATGCCCAACCGGCGCGACGGCCACACCACCGTGCTGGACCTGGGCGCCAACGTCGATTGCACACCCGAACACCTGCTGCAGTTCGCGGTGCTGGGCAGTGCGCTGGTGGCCGCGGTGGAAGGCAAGCCCGACCCCAGCGTGGGCCTGCTGAACATCGGCGAAGAAGCCATCAAGGGCGGCGAGACCATCAAACGCGCCGGCGAATTGCTGCGCGCCGCCGGGCAAGCCGGGCACATCAACTTCTTCGGCAATGTCGAAGGCAACGACATCTTCAAGGGCACGGTGGATATCGTGGTCTGCGACGGCTTTGTCGGCAACGTGATGCTGAAGACCAGCGAAGGCCTGGCTTTGATGCTGACCGATTTCATCAAACAGGAATTCGCGCGCACGCCGCTGTCCAGACTGGCGGCATTCGTGGCCATGCCCGTATTGCAGCGTTTCAAGCACCGCATGGACACGCGCCGCTACAACGGCGCGGCTTTGTTGGGTCTGCGTGGCCTGGTCTTCAAGAGCCATGGTTCGGCCGACGCCTATGCCTTCGAGCAGGCGCTGGCGCGGGCTTATGATGCCGCGCGCAATCGGCTGCTCGAACGTGTGCAGTTGCGCATCGGCGATACGCTCATCGACAGCCAGAAGGGCAGCCTGGCTGGGCGGCCCACGGGCAACGCAGCGTCGGAACAAGCTGCATGAACCCCTGCGCAACACCCGTGGCCCCACCTTACGCCCGCATCACCGGCACCGGCAGCCACCTGCCGCCCAGGCGCGTCAGCAACGACGACATGACGGCCTTGCTGGCAGCGCGCGGCATCGAGACCAGCGACGCCTGGATCGTCGAGCGCACCGGCATCCGCGCCCGTCACTTTGCCGCCGATGGTGTCAACGCCAGCGACCTGGCGCTGCATGCCGCGCAGGCCGCGTTGCAGGCTGCGGGGCGCAGCGCCGATGACATCGACCTCATCATTGTCGCCACGTCCACGCCCGACATGGTGTTCCCGTCCACCGCGTGCATCCTGCAACACAAGCTGGGGGCCAACGGCTGCGCGGCTTTCGATCTGCAGGCGGTGTGTTCTGGCTTTGTCTACGCGCTGGCGGTGGCCGATTCGATGATTCGATCGGGCGCCGCACGCTGTGCGCTGGTCATCGGCGCCGAAGTGTTTTCGCGCATCCTCGATTTCAACGACCGCACCACCTGCGTGTTGTTTGGTGATGGCGCTGGCGCCGTGGTGCTGGAGGCCAGCGACGAGCCCGGCATCCTGGCCACCGAACTGCACGCCGATGGCAAACATGTCGGCATCCTGTGTGTGCCCGGCACCGTGTCTGGCGGGCATGTATTGGGCGACCCGTTGCTGAAGATGGACGGCCAGGCCGTCTTCAAGCTGGCCGTGGGTGTGCTGGACAGCGCCGCCCGCGCCGTGCTGGCCAAGGCCGGCCGCACCGAGGCTGAGCTCGACTGGTTGATCCCGCACCAGGCCAATATCCGCATCATGCAAGGCACGGCCAAGAAGCTGAAGCTGCCGCTGGACAAACTCATCGTCACGGTCGACGAACATGGCAACACGTCGGCCGCTTCGGTGCCGCTGGCGCTTGATGTCGCGGTGCGCAACGGCCAGGTCAAGCGCGGTGACACGGTGATGCTGGAAGGCGTGGGCGGCGGCTTCACCTGGGGCGCCGTGCTGCTTGATTTCTGATCGTCAAGCACCCCAGCCCCGAACCATCCGCAGACAGGTTTTCATCCATGCCCGCATTTGCTTTTGTGTTCCCTGGTCAAGGCTCGCAGTCTGTGGGCATGCTGGACGCGTGGGGCGACCACCCGGCCGTCAAGCGCACGCTGCAAGAGGCTTCATCGGCGCTGGACGAAGACCTTGCGCACCTCATCCACACCGGCCCGAAAGAAGCGCTGGACCTGACCACCAACACGCAGCCGGTGATGCTGACGGCGGCCATCGCCTGCTACAACGCCTGGCGCGCTGAAGGCGGGCCCAAGCCCGCTGCGCTGGCCGGCCATTCACTGGGCGAGTACAGCGCGCTGGTGGCCGCCGGCGCACTGAGCCTGGCCGACGCGCTGCCGCTGGTGCGCTTTCGCGCGCGGGCCATGCAAGAAGCCGTGCCCGTGGGCGCCGGCGCGATGGCCGCCATCCTGGGGCTGGACGCGGCGGTGGTGCGCGAAGGCTGCGCCGCGGTGGTGGCAGAAAGCGGCGAGGTGGTGGCGCCGGCCAACTTCAACGATCCCAAACAAACGGTGATCGCCGGCAGCAAGGCCGGCGTCGACCTGGCCTGCGAAAAACTCAAGGCGCTGGGTGCCAAGCGCGCTTTGCTGCTCGCGGTGTCCGCGCCCTTTCATTCGTCGCTGATGAAGCCGGCCGCCGAGGCGCTGCGCGAGAAGCTGGCGGCCGTGGCCTTGCGCTCGCCGCAGATCCCTGTCGTCAACAACATCGATGTGGCCGCCAACACCGAACCTGATGCGATACGCGATGCGCTTTATCGCCAGGCCTTCGGTCCTGTGCGCTGGGTGGAAGTGACGCAAGCCTTGCAAGCCCGCGGCTTGAAGCACATCTTCGAGTGCGGCCCGGGCAAGGTGCTGGCCGGGCTCGTGAAGCGTGTGGATGGCGAGATCACCACCACCACCGTGCTCGACCCCGCCAGTCTGCAGGTCGCGCGCGCGATGCTGGCGTGAGCGAAAAGGGCGAAGCTGTTGAAATGAGCCAAGCACCTAACGCAGAAAATGCACGGCAGGTGGCGCTGGTGACCGGCGCTTCACGCGGCATCGGTCGCGCCATCGCGCTGAAGCTGGCGGCTGCCGGTTACCGCGTCACCGGCACCGCCACCACAGCGGCCGGCGCGGTCGCCATCACGCAGGCGCTGGCTGCATTTGAAGGCTGCCAGGGCACGGTGTTGAACGTCACCGACGGCCCGGCACTGGAAGCCACCATCGATGCGCTGGCGAAGACCCAGGGCGGCCTGCATGTGCTGGTCAACAACGCCGGCATCACGCGCGACACGCTGTCGATGCGCATGAAAGACGACGACTGGGACGCCGTCCACGACACCAACCTGAAGGCCGTGTTCCGCGCCTGCCGCGCTGCCACGCGGCCGATGATGAAACAGCGCTACGGGCGCATCATCAACATAACGTCTGTAGTGGGTGCCATCGGCAATGCCGGCCAGGCCAACTACGCAGCGGCCAAGGCCGGTGTGGCGGGCCTGACGCGGGCGCTGGCGCGTGAACTGGGCAGCCGCAACATCACCGTGAACTGCGTCGCCCCGGGCTTCATCGCCACCGACATGACGCACCACCTGCCCGACGCCGCCAAGGCCGCGCTGCTGGCGCAGATACCACTGGGCCGCCTGGGTGCGGCCGACGAAGTGGCGCATGCCGTGGTGTTCCTGGCCAGCCGCGATGCGGGCTACATCACGGGTACTGAGATGCAGGTCAACGGTGGCATGCACATGGCTTGAAGTACAGGCTGAACATCACCCTTCAGACGGCATTCAGCACAGCCGTCTGAAGCCTTGAAATCCGGTACAGGCCCCGCCGGTAGAATCGCGGGCTGTTTGAACCGTCCCCACTCCCGGAGGAGTCATGAGCGATATTGAAGCGCGCGTTAAAAAAATCATTGCCGAACAACTCGGCGTACCTGAATCCGATGTCACCAACGAGAAGGCTTTCGTGGCTGACCTTGGCGCTGACTCGCTGGACACCGTGGAATTGGTGATGGCGCTGGAGGATGAATTCGGCATCGAGATCCCCGATGAAGAAGCCGAGAAGATCACCACCGTGCAGTTGGCGATTGATTACGCCAGCAGCCACCAAAAAGGCTGAAGACATGCGGGCCTTCAAGCGAGCGGCCCTGCCGCGCCGGCAGGCATGACGCGACGTCGCGTCGTCGTCACCGGCCTGGGTCTCATCAGCCCGGTCGGCAACACCGTGGCCGAGGGCTGGGCCAACCTGGTGGCAGGCCGCAGCGGCATTGACCTCATCACGAAGTTCGATGCCTCGGCCTTTGCCTGCCGCTTTGCCGGTGAGGTGAAGGGTTTCCAGATCGAGGATTACATCCCCGCCAAGGAAGCGCGCCACATGGACACCTTCATCCATTTCGGGCTGGCCGCTGCGATACAGGCCGTGCAAGACGCTGGCCTGCCGCATGGCGATGCGCTGACCGAGGAAACCGCTGAGCGCATCGGCTGCCTGATTGGTTCGGGCATCGGCGGCCTGCCGATGATCGAGCAGACGCAGGTCGACTACGCGGCCCGCGGCCCGCGCCGCATATCGCCGTTTTTTGTGCCGGCGTCGATCATCAACATGATCTCCGGCCACCTGTCCATCAAGTACGGCTTTACCGGCCCGAACATGGCCATCGTCACAGCCTGCACCACCGGCCTGCATTGCATCGGTGAAGCCGGCCGTTTGATCGAATATGGCGACGCTGATGTGATGGTCGCCGGCGGCGCCGAGAGCACCGTGTCGCCGCTGGGCATTGGCGGCTTTGCGGCGGCGCGTGCGCTGTCCACCCGCAACGACGACCCGAAGACGGCGTCGCGCCCCTGGGACCAGGACCGCGACGGTTTTGTGCTGGGTGAAGGCGCCGGTGTGCTGGTGCTGGAAGAGTATGAACACGCCAAGCGTCGGGGCGCCAAGGTCTACGCCGAATTGGCCGGGTATGGCATGGGCGCCGACGCCTTCCACATGACAGCGCCCAACGTCGATGGCCCCAAGCGCAGCATGAAAGCGGCGCTGCGCAACGCCGGCATCAACGCGGGCGACGTGCACTATCTGAACGCGCATGGCACCAGCACGCCGCTGGGCGACCTGAACGAAACCAACGCTATCAAGCTGGCGTTTGGCGAGCACGCGAAGAAGCTGGTGGTGAACTCGACCAAGTCGATGACGGGGCATTTGCTGGGCGGCGCCGGCGGCATCGAATCGGTGTTCACCGTGCTGGCCACCCACCATCAGATTTCGCCGCCCACCATCAACATCTTCAACCAGGATCCGGAGTGCGACCTGGACTACTGCGCCAACGAGGCGCGGGCGATGAAGATTGAGGTGGCGGTGAAGAACAACTTCGGCTTCGGCGGCACCAACGGCACGCTGGTCTTCCGGCGCGCCTGAAGGCAGCCCATGCGCGCGGCGCCTGCCGTGTCGGTGAAGGGCAGCGGCGGCTGGCTGTGGCGGCTGGTCAACTGTGGGCTGCCGTCCTTGGCCGCCGGTGCGCTGGTCTTGGCGTGGCTGCAACATGCTGAACGCCCGGTCTGGCCCGCGGCAGTGGTGGCGGTGGCCACGGCAGCAGTGGCCTGGTGGCAGGCCCGGCCCCGTGCGGTTGCCTTGAACTGGGACGGCCAGTGCTGGACCGCCGACGGCAAACCCGGCGCGCTGCAGGTGATGATCGACCTGGGCTCTGCTTTGTTGCTTCGCGTGCAGCCCGAAGCGGGCGCTGCGGCGCGCTGGGTGGCAGTGACGGCCGCTGAGGCAGGTAGCGCCTGGCATGGCCTGCGTGTGGCGGCATATGCGCGCCCGCCCGAGCCCACCGCCCGCGTGCGCAAGCCCGAACAAGCGGCCGACTGAATGTCAGACGCGGCTGCCGATGCCCTGCTGGTTGATCGCGTCAAGCGCGGCGACGTGAAGGCGTTCGAGATGCTGGTCGTCAAGTACCAGCGGCGCATTGAGCGGCTGATCGGGCGCATGGTGCGTGATGTCGATCTGGTGCAGGACATCGCCCAGGAAAGCTTCATCCGCGCCTACCGCGCCATCCCGCAGTTCCGCGGTGAAGCGGCCTTCTACACCTGGCTCTACCGCATTGCCGTGAATACCGCCAAGAAGGCGTTGATGGACATGAAGCGCGACCCGCTGGTGCTGGAGTCGTACCGCAGCGGCAGTGAAGAAGGCGAGGAAACTTCACGCGCAGAAAATGAACTTACCGACGGCGAAACACCCGAAGCGCTGCTGGCCAGCAAACAGATCGCCGCTGCCGTCAACGCGGCCATCGAAGCGCTGTCAGAAGACCTGCGACAAGCCATCACCTTGCGCGAGATCGAAGGCCTGAGCTACGAAGAGATTGCTGAAGCCATGAATTGCCCCATCGGTACCGTTCGCTCGCGCATCTTCCGCGCCCGCGAAGCGATTGCCGCGCGTCTGCGCCCTTTGCTGGACACCCACGACGGCACCCGCTGGTAGCCCGTTTCGAGATACCGAACCACCCCTTTTCGAAGGTCACAAGCCGATGAAGCCCGAGCCCCTGGACAAGAACCCCGATGTAGGGGCCGACGAGCCCGCCGCTTGGTTGTCGGCACTCGCCGATGGTGAAGCCCATGCCGCAGATCGGGCCTGCAGCCATTGGCGTGACGACGCGCAGGCGCGCAAAACCTGGCACACCTACCACCTCATCGGTGACGTGATGCGCTCTGAAGAGCTGGCCCGGCCGGCGGCCGGTGACGCGGCCTTCCTGGCGGGCATCCGCAGCCGCCTGGCGACCGAGCCCGTGGTGCTGGCGCCGGCGCCCATGGCCGCACCTGTGCGCCGCCGCCCCGCGTGGTTGCTGCCGATGGCCGCAGCAGCGGGCTTCGTGATGGTCGCCGGTGTGCTGGTGGTCACGCGCGTGAGCGGGCCTGGCACCGTGCCGGCCGACACCACGCTGGCCACCGCGGCTGCGGACGACGTTGGCGTGGTGCGCGACGCTCGCGTGCAAGAGTTCATTCGCGCGCACCAGTTTGCGCGCGGCGGCGTGGCTGTGGCCGCGCCCGGTGGCGCGTTGCGCCGCGTTGAGATGACTGTGCCGGCGCGTCCAGAACGTTGATGGAAGCATCCGCTTTGAGTCGCACGCGTTGGTGGTCGGGCGCGGCGCTGCTGTCATGCCTGCTGCCCCTGGCCGCGGTGGCCGCGCCCGATGCCGCAAGCACGCCGGCCGCCGCAGATGCCCGCGTCTGGCTGACCCGCATTCACAGCGCGGCCAGCGGCGGCAACTACCTGGGTACGATGGTCTTCAGCGTCGGCGGCACGATGTCCAGTTCGCGCGTCGGCCACTACGCCGTGGGCGACCAGACCTATGAACACCTGGAAGCGCTGGACGGCCGCCAGCAGCGCGTGCTGCGCCACAACGACCTCGTGCACACCCTGTGGCCGCAAGCGCGGCTGGCGGTGATAGAAAAGCGCGAGACGCTGGCGGCCTGGTCGACAACGCCACAAGAGGTCGACCCGCAGGCGCTGGAACAGTACGAATTTCGCCGTGAAGGCAGTGCGCGCCTGGCCGGGCGCGACGCCGCGGTCATCCTGCTCGAGCCGCGTGATGCCCTGCGCTACGCCCAGCGCCTGTGGGCCGACATGGCCACCGGCCTGATGCTGCGGGCCGATGTCATGGCGCCAGCGGCGGCGCCCGGTGGTGAGCGCGCGGTGCTGGAATCGACAGCGTTTTCAGAGATCGCCATCGGCATCAAGCCGCAGCCCGACACCGTGCTGCAAGAGATACGCAATCCGCGCAGGCTGGACGGTTGGCGCATCGTGCGCCCGCAGCAACAGCGCACCGCGCTGGAAGCCGAAGGCTGGGCCTTGCAGCGGCCGGTGCCGGGCTTCAAGCTGTCGGGCTGCGTGCGCCGCGGCATGGACACCGCGGGTGATGACGAGCCTGTGCTGCAGGCCGTGTTCTCTGACGGGCTGACCCATGTGTCGCTGTTTGTCGAACCCTTCAAGCCCAAGCGCCACCGCAGCGAGATGCAGGCCCGCCAGGGCGCCACCGGCACGCTGATGCAGCGCCGCGGCGATTACTGGGTGACCGTGGTGGGCGATGTGCCTGCTGCGACGCTGAAGCTGTTTGCCGATGCGCTGGAGCGCCGGCGGCCCTGAACCTTTTGCTTGTTGCCGTGCTCACAACGGCCTTCGGTTTCCCCACAGCCTTCCCTGATTTCTCTTGCATGAAAGCCATCACCATGTCCTTTGTTCGCACCTGGGCCGCACGTCTGGCCCTTGGCGTGGCCAGCCTCACCGTCGCCGCCACGGCCCTGCATTCCAGCCACAGCCAGGCCCAAAACCCATCGACAAGCACGCCCACGGTGCAGTTGCCTGACTTCAGCGAACTGGTCGAACGCGTCGGGCCTTCGGTGGTCAACATCCGCACCACCGAAAAGCGCGCTGCAGCCGGCAACGCCGAGGTCGATCCGAACATGGAAGAGTTCTTGCGCCGCTTCGGCATACCCATGCCCAACCGCCGCGGCAACCCGCGCGGCGAAGGCAACGAAGAACCGCAGCAGCGCGGCGTGGGTTCTGGCTTCATCCTCAGCGCCGACGGTTTCATCATGACCAACTCGCATGTGGTGGAAGGCTCCGACGAGGTCATCGTCACGCTCACCGACAAACGCGAATTCAAGGCCCGCATCGTCGGCGCCGACAAACGTTCCGACGTGGCCGTGGTGAAGATCGATGCCACCGGCCTGCCGCCAGTGAAGATCGGCGACGTGAACCGGCTGAAGGTGGGCGAATGGGTGATGGCCATAGGCTCGCCCTTCGGCCTGGACAACACCGTCACCGCCGGCATCGTCAGCGCCAAGCAGCGCGACACCGGCGACCTGCTGCCGCTGATTCAAACCGACGTGGCCATCAACCCCGGCAACAGCGGCGGCCCGCTCATCAACCTGCGTGGCGAAGTGATCGGCATCAACTCGCAGATCTACAGCCGCAGCGGCGGCTTCATGGGCATCAGCTTTGCCATCCCCATTGACGAAGCCTCGCGCGTGGCCGAGCAACTGCGCAGCAACGGGCGCGTGATACGCGGCCGCATCGGCGTGACCATTGGCGCTGTCACCAAGGACGTGGCCGAATCCATAGGCCTGGGCCAGCCGCGGGGCGCGCTGGTGGTCAGCGTCGAGAAAGACGGCCCGGCCGACAAGGCCGGTGTCGAAGCCGGCGACATCGTGCTGAAGGTGGATGGCCGCGTGGTCGAGAAATCGGGCGACCTGCCGCGTTTTGTGGGCAGCATCAAGCCAGGCCAGAAGGGGCTGCTGCAGGTCTTCCGCCGGGGCGCCATGAAAGAGCTGAACATCACCGTGGTCGAGTTCGAAGCCGAGCGTCCTGTTCGTCGCGCCTCGGGTGAACCCGGCGCGCCTGCGCCGACGGTGAAAAGTGCGCTGGGCATGGCGGTGTCAGACCTGAGCGAGGCGCAGAAAAAAGAATTGCGCCTGCGCGGTGGCGTGAAAGTGGACGCGGTGGACGGCGCCGCCGCCCGCGCCGGGGTGCGCGAAGGCGACATCATCCTGTCCATCGACAACACCGAAGTGGCCGACAGCAAGCAGTTCAGCGCCGTGGCCGCGAAGGCCGAGAAGGCGCGGGCGGTCAGTGTGCTGGTCAGGCGTGGCGAGTGGACGAACTACATGGTGATCCGCCCGACGCGCTGAATTTGGCGCGGCCTGGCCGCGCCGGGCAAGTTGACCAACGCGGCGGGTCTTTCCACAATGCGGAATCTCAACCGCCGATTCAGATGTCGGGTTTGATGCCAGGGCGGGAAACAAAGTTAGTGACCTTTCACTTCAAACGGTGGTGCCCGTCGATTAGCGCCACCGCCGTTTAGAATGCCGCCGGTAGACGGGTGTTTTACCCAGTTCATTGCGCCGAAGTTGTGCTTGGTGCAGTCATCCACAGGGTCTTGTACAGCTTGTGGGTGACCTGTGGATAACAACATCGTGTCTGATCCCTGCAACGGCCGGAAATCAAGCAATGACGCGGGTTCCCGCCGGTCTCTTTTGGCTACAATGAACCCCCAACAAGCAGTTGCCAAACGATCTGTTGGAAGGCGCGTCAGCCATTTGGACGCGCCTTTTTTTTGCTTGCTGCGCGGCACTTCGCGCTTTCACATTGCATGCGCGATGTGAGCCTTGCACCGCGGCCACTTGGTGGCTGTAGCCGCCGCTGCGGCCGGCCCTGTCAGAACATGAACCACATCAGAAACTTCTCCATCATTGCCCACATCGACCACGGCAAAAGCACCTTGGCCGATCGCATCATTCAGCGCTGTGGTGGCTTGTCTGACCGCGAGATGGAAGCCCAGGTGCTTGATTCGATGGACATCGAGCGCGAGCGTGGCATCACCATCAAAGCCCAGACCGCGGCGCTGGAGTACACCGCGCGCGATGGCCAGGTCTACCAGCTCAACCTCATAGACACGCCCGGGCACGTTGACTTCTCCTACGAAGTCAGCCGCAGCCTGAGCGCCTGCGAAGGCGCTTTGCTGGTGGTCGACGCTTCACAAGGCGTCGAAGCGCAGACCGTGGCCAACTGCTACACCGCGCTGGACCTGGGCGTCACCGTGGTGCCGGTGCTGAACAAGATGGACCTGCCGAACGCCGACCCGGACAACGCCAAGACCGAGATCGAAGACGTCATCGGCATCGACGCCGACGACGCGATTCCTTGTTCCGCGAAGACCGGCATGGGGCTGGACGAAATACTGGAAGCCGTCATCACGCGCATGCCGCCGCCGCGCGGCAATCCTGGCGGTCCGCCGCGGGCCATGATCGTTGACAGCTGGTTCGACAACTACGTCGGCGTGGTGATGCTGGTGCGTGTGGTCGATGGCTCGCTGAGCAAGGGCGAGCGCATCCGCATGATGGCCACCAACACCGTCTACGGCATCGAGCAGATGGGCGTCTTCACGCCCAAGAGCGTGCCGCGGGATACTTTGAAGGCAGGTGAGGTGGGCTTCATCATCTGCGGCATCAAGGAACTGCAAGCCGCCAAGGTGGGCGACACGCTGACGCTGGACAAGAAGCTGCCCAACAACGCGGGCCCGGCGCTGCAAGCCTTGCCCGGCTTCAAGGAGATTCAGCCGCAGGTCTTCGCCGGCCTGTATCCCACCGAAGCCAGTGAATACGACCAGCTGCGCGACGCGCTGGAAAAGCTCAAGCTGAACGATTCTTCGTTGCGCTACGAGCCCGAAGTCAGCCAGGCTTTGGGCTTTGGTTTTCGCTGCGGTTTTCTGGGCCTGCTGCACATGGAAATCGTGCAGGAAAGGCTGGAGCGCGAGTTCGATCAAGACCTCATCACCACAGCGCCCAGCGTGGTCTACCAGGTAGAGCTGAACGACGGCACCGTGATGCTGGTGGAGAACCCCAGCAAGATGCCCGACCAGGGCCGCACCAAGGAAATCCGCGAGCCCATCGTCACCGTGCACCTGTACATGCCGCAAGACAGCGTGGGCGCTGTGATGACACTGGCCAACCAGAAGCGCGGCGTGCAAATGAACATGGCCTACCACGGCAGGCAGGTGATGCTGACCTATGAGTTGCCGCTGGCCGAGATCGTGCTGGACTTCTTCGACAAGCTCAAGAGCGTGAGCCGCGGCTATGCCAGCATGGACTACGAGTTCAAGGAATACCGCGCCGCCGATGTCGTGAAAGTCGACCTGATGATCAACGGCGACCGTGTCGACGCCTTGAGCATCATCGTGCACAAGGCGCAAAGCCTGTACCGCGGCCGTGCCGTGGCGGCCAAGATGCGCCAGCAGATACCGCGCCAGATGTATGACGTGGCCATACAGGCGTCCATCGGTGCCAACATCATCGCGCGTGAAGACATCAAGGCCTTGCGCAAGAACGTGCTGGCAAAATGCTATGGCGGCGACATCACGCGCAAGAAGAAACTGCTTGAAAAGCAGAAAGCCGGCAAGAAGCGGATGAAGCAGATCGGTGCCGTTGAGGTGCCGCAGGAAGCTTTCCTCGCCATTCTCCAAGTGGACGATTGATGACCCCAATGAGCTATTTCACCGCCGTGCTGTATGGCGTCCTTGTCGCCTACCTGGGTGGTTGGTTCCTCGGTTTCTGGACCGGCAATTTCTCGCTGCTGCTGTTCATGCTGACGCTGGTCACCCTGGGCTTCTGGCTGGCTGAGCGATTTCGTTTCAAGCCTCAACGCGAAGCCGCAGCGCTGAAGCTGGAACAGCAAGACGCGGTGCGCCGCACCGAGCTGTCCAGGATGGGCATACAGCGTGTGGATGGCGACGTGCAGGATGCCAAGGCCAGGCTGTTGATGCAGCCCTGGTGGTTGGATTGGACGGCCGGTTTGTTCCCGGTGATCCTGATCGTCTTCCTGCTGCGTTCCTTCCTGTTCGAGCCCTTCAAGATTCCTTCGGGCTCGATGGTGCCCACGCTGCTGGTGGGCGACCTGATCCTGGTCAGCAAATTCCACTACGGCGTACGGCTGCCGGTCATCAACAAAAAGATCGTCGACAACCACCCGGTGGCGCGTGGCGACGTGATGGTTTTTCGCTACCCGGTAGACCCGCGGCTGGACTACATCAAACGCGTGGTGGGCCTGCCGGGTGATGAGGTGTCCTACATCAACCAAAAGCTCAGCATCAACGGCCAGCCCGTGCCCGCGGTGTCCAAAGGCGAACACTACGACGACGACAGCCTGAGCTATGCGCCGATGTATGCCGAGACGCTGGGCACGGTGGAGCACAACATGCGCGTGGACCTGCGGCGCGCGTCCTACACCGGGCCCGAACCGCATGTCTTCCCGCATGCAGAAAACTGCCGCTACAGCCCCGAGGGCGTGGTCTGCAAGGTGCCACCCGGACACTATTTCATGATGGGCGACAACCGCGACAATTCACAGGATTCGCGCTTCTGGGGTTTCGTGCCAGACGAGAACATCGTTGGCAAGGCATTCTTCGTGTGGATGAACTTCAGCAACATCGGCCGCATCGGCGCGTTCAAGTGAACGTGTACCAGCGGCCAGGAGACGGCAGCCCATGACCGCAGTGAACGCAGCAGGAATACACACGCGCACGCAGCGCCGCGGTCCGGCCTGGCAGCGCGGCGTCACGCTTTTCGGGCTGATGTTCTGGGCGCTGCTGGTCGGCTTCGTGGCCTACCTGACCATCCGCGTCTTGCCCACCGTCAATGAATACCTGACCATCCAAAGCGCGGTGGAAAAGATCGCCAAGGCCCAGCCGGCCACCGTGGCCGAAGTCCGCCAGGCTTTCGACCGCCAACGCGACCTTGAATACTCGATCAGTTCCATCACCAGCAAGGACCTCATCATCACCAAGGAAAACGACAAGGTGGTGGTCGGCTTCGCCTACGACAAGCTGATTCCGATCTACGGTGCGGTGTTCATACTCATCAAGTACGAAGGCCGTTCCAAGTGACGGCCCGCCGCAGCGCCACCGCTTGACACGATGGAAAGCCGTCTTGGTCCGGCCCTGCAAGCGTTGCAACAACGCCTGGGCCACGGCTTTGCGCAGCCCGAACTGTTGCGCCGTGCGCTCACCCACCGCAGTTGGGGGGCCGAGCACAACGAACGGCTGGAATTTTTGGGCGATGCGGTACTGAGCCTGGCCGTGTCCAGCCTGTTGTACGAACGCCATGGCGGCAGTGACGAAGGCGACCTCACACGCGTGCGTGCCCACCTGGTGCGCGAAGACAGCCTGCACCGCGTGGCGCTGTCGCTGCAGCTGCCCGAGGTGCTGCGTTTGTCTGAGGGTGAGATGCGCGGCGGTGGCGCACTGCGGCCGTCGATCCTGGCCGATGCGGTGGAAGGGTTGATAGGCGCGGTGTTTGTCGATGGCGGCTTCGAGCCCGCACAGGCGCTGGTGCAACGCCTGTTCGGTGAAGTGATACAGGCCACGGATGCCGAGAACTGGGGCAAGGACGCCAAGACCGAGCTGCAGGAATGGCTGCAGGCACGCCGTGTGCCGGTGCCGGCCTACCGCATCACCGCCACACGCGGCCAGGCGCATGCGCAAACCTTCGAGGTGGAATGCGCCGTGGCCACGCTGGGGCTGGCCGAACGCGGCGAAGGCAAGTCGCGCCGCGCTGCCGAACAGGAAGCGGCGCGGCGCCTGCTCGACACCTTGAAGGCCAGCGACCAACCCGGCAGCCCACTGCGATCTTGAGAAGCATTTGAACGACACCCCTGCCGACGATGCGGCCGAAGACGAAGCGGCCGCCGAACCGCCAGCGCCGGCCAGCCACCAGCGCTGCGGCCTGGTGGCCATCGTCGGCCGTCCCAACGTCGGCAAAAGCACGCTGCTGAACGCGCTGGTGGGCCAGAAGATCAGCATCACCAGCAACAAGGCGCAGACCACGCGCCACCGCATCACCGGCATACGCACGCTGGGCGACACGCAGTTTGTGTTCGTCGACACGCCCGGCTTTCAGATGAAGCACAACGCGGCGTTGAACCGCACGCTGAACCGCACGGTGTTGAGTTCGCTGGGCGATGTCGACGTGGTCTTGTTCGTGGTCGAAGCCGGCCGCTTCGGCCTGCCCGACGCCAAAGTGCTGGCCTTGCTGCCGCCCGGCAAACCGGCGCTGCTGGTGGCCAACAAGCTGGACGGTCTGCCGCGGCGCAACGACGTACTGCCATGGCTGAAAACCATGCAGGACCGCCACCCCTTCAATGAATTTGTGCCCATGTCGGCGACACGGCAAGCCGATGTCGAGCGCTTGCTGGGCATCGTGCAGCCCTACCTGCCGCAGCAGCCCTGGTTGTACGAAGAGGACGCGCTGACAGACCGCAGCGACCGTTTCCTGGCCAGCGAATTGATCCGCGAAAAACTCTTTCGCCTGACCGGCGACGAACTGCCCTACAACTGCACCGTGGTCATCGACAAATTCGAAGAAGAGGGCACGCTGCGCCGCATTGCAGCGTCCATCGTGGTCGAGCGAGATGCCCACAAAGGCATGGTCATCGGCGATGGTGGCGAGCGGCTCAAGCGCATCGGCAGTGAAGCGCGGCAAGAGCTTGAAAAACTGTGGGACGCCAAGGTTTTCCTCGAGCTGTGGGTCAAGGTGCGTTCGGGCTGGGCCGACGACGAGGCCCACCTGCGTTCCTATGGCTACGAATGATGTGCACCCCAAGACGCATCGCGTCGCCCCCCGAGGGGAGTTGCCCGCTCTGGGCGCGTTAGGGCGGCCTGGCGTCGTGCGGCAGCCCGCACTGCCCGCCTACGTTCTGCACCGCTACGACTGGAGCGAAACCAGTCTCATCGTCGAACTTTTCACACGGCCCCAGGGCCGCATCGTGGTGGCCGCCAAGGGTGCGAAGCGGCCTACTTCACAGCTGCGTTCGGTGCTGTTGCCCTTTCAGCCGCTGCTGGCGCAATTGGGCAAGACACCGGCCGACGAACACGGTGAAGTGCTGAACCTGCGCGGCGCCGAATGGGCTGGCGGCCAGCCACTGCTGGGCGCGGCGGCGATGTTCTCGGGCTTCTACCTCAACGAGTTGTTGATGAAGCTGCTGGCCCGGCAAGACCCCTACCCCGTGCTGTTTGACGCTTATGCCGACACGCTGGCCAGCCTGGCCACGCCCGCGGATGTTGCAAACAACGCAGACGAAGCGGCAGCACTGCGCGCGTTCGAGCTGATGTTGTTGCGCCAGCTGGGCCTGCTGCCCGAGTTGAACAGCGCCACGCTGACGGCACAGGCTTTGCAGGCCGATGCACCGTACACGCTGAAGCCCGAAGCCGGTGTCATCGCCCACACCGGCGGCTTGCCCGGCAGCACCTGGGTGGCACTGGAAGCTGCACTGGCCTGGCAGGCCCAGGGTGGCGGCGGTGCCGCGTTGCGCGCGGCCGTGGCGCCCGTGGCCGCGGCGCTGCGTGTGCCGCTGCGCAACCTGCTTGCCAATCATCAGGGTTCCGCGCCGCTGCGCACACGCCAGGTGTGGCAGGGTGTGCAGCGGCTTGCAGGCACCCGATGAACCCACTGATCAGCCCAGATGCCGACCGACGCCTTACCGCGCTGTCGGTCAACGTCAACAAGGTGGCGCAGTTGCGCAACACGCGCCACCTGGCCATCCCCAGCGTCGTGCACGCAGCCACGCTGTGCCTGCAGGCCGGTGCGGCGGGCATCACCGTGCACCCACGGCCGGATGAGCGCCACATCCGCGCCCACGACGTGCACGACATCGCCGCACTGTTGCAAGACTGGCCGCAGGCCGAATACAACATCGAGGGCAACCCGTTCCAGAACCTGATGGGCTTCATACGTGCTGTGAAGCCGCAGCAGGCCACCTTCGTGCCCGACAGCGAAGGCCAGTTCACGTCAGACCACGGCTGGGACTTGGTGGCTGACGGCGAACGCCTGGCGCCGCTGATCGCCGAGTGCCACGCCCTGGGTGTGCGCGTCAGCCTGTTCATGGACCCAACGCCCGAAGTGATGGTGCTGGCGCGTGCGGTGGGCGCCGACCGTGTCGAGCTGTACACCGAGCCGTATGCAGCGGCACATGCAGCGGCACATGAAGCGGCGCACGCAGCGGCACACGCAGCGGCGCATGCCGCGGCACATTCTGTTGACGCGGCGGCGCTTGCCAAGGCAGGGCAGGGCGCACAGCTTGCCCGCTTCGCCGCAGCGGCAGCAGCGGCTCAGGCCGCCGGCCTGGGTGTCAACGCCGGCCACGATTTGAACCGCCACAACCTCACCGATTTCCTGCGCGCCGGGCCTGGCGTGCTGGAGGTTTCCATCGGCCACGCGCTCATCGCCGATGCGCTGGAATTCGGCCTGCCCGAGACGGTGCGCGCCTACCAGCGCTGCATTCGCGCGGCACAGCAAGCAGGTGCTGCCGCGTGATCTACGGCATCGGCACCGACATTTGCGATGTCCGCCGCATTGCCGCCACCGCGGCGCGGCGCGGTGACCGGTTTGCCCAGCGCGTGCTGGGCCCGGCCGAGCTGATGGTCTTCCATGCCCGCCGCGAACGTGTTGAAGCACGCGGCCTGCGTTTCCTGGCCACGCGCTTTTCGGCCAAGGAGGCGTTTTCCAAAGCCATAGGCCTGGGCATACGCTGGCCGATGACATGGAAGGCCTGCGAGATATTGAATGAGCCCAGCGGCAAGCCCGTGCTGCACCTGTCGGGCGAACTGGCCAGCTGGTTTGAAGCGCGCGGCCTGGTGGCCCATGTCACCGTGACTGATGAGACCGACTACGCGGCGTCATTCGTCGTCGTCGAAACCCGAGACCCCAAGCCATGAACCTGCAAGCCCCCGTGGTGCTGGACATTGCCGGCACCACACTCAACGCCGCCGACCGCCGCCGCCTGAAACACCCGCTGACCGGCGGCGTGGTGCTGTTCGCACGCAACTGGGAAAGCCGCATCCAGCTGACCGATCTGGTGGCTAACATCAAAAAAGCACGGCCTGACGTGCTGGTGTGTGTCGACCACGAAGGCGGCCGTGTGCAGCGCTTTCGCAGCGACGGCTTCACCGCCCTGCCGGCGATGCGTGCACTTGGCGAGTTATGGATGAAAGACGCAATGCGGGCCACCGACGCCGCCAGCGCCCTGGGCTTTGTGCTGGCCGCCGAGTTGCGCGCCTGTGGCGTCGACCTGAGCTTTGCGCCCGTGCTGGACCTGGACCACGGCGGCAGCAGCGTCATCGGCGACCGCGCTTTCCACCGCGACCCGCGCGTGGTGGCCCTGCTGGCCAAGAGCGTGGCCCACGGCCTGCTGCGCGCCGGCATGGCGCATTGCGGTAAACATTTTCCGGGCCACGGCTACACCACCGCCGACAGCCATGTCGCCGTGCCGGTGGACAAGCGCAGCCTGAAGGCGATCTTGGCCGACGACGCCAAGCCCTATGAATGGCTGAGCAGCACGCTGACCGCGGTGATGCCGGCGCATGTCGTCTACCCAAAGGTCGATCACCACCCGGCGGGGTTCTCGCAGCGCTGGCTGAAGGAGATTCTGCGTGGCCAGTTCGGCTTCACCGGCGCGGTGTTCAGTGACGACCTCAGCATGGAAGGTGCGCGCCAGTTGGAAGGTGGCCAGATAACCTATGCCGAAGCCGCCGCGCTGGCGCTGCAAGCCGGCTGCGACCTGGTGCTGCTGTGCAACCAATCACTGAACGCCGGTGGTGAAGCGGTGGACGAACTGCTGGCCGGTCTGCAAGCCGCGGCCGATGCTGGCCACTGGCAGCCTGACCCCGACAGCGAAGCGCGCCGCCAGGCCCTGCTGCCACTGCTGCCACCCCTGGGCTGGGACGACCTGATGCACGACCCCGTCTACCAGCGTGCACTGGAGAGCCTGCCCTGAACATGCCCGTGCCTGCGCACCGCCGCCCGCAGATGAGCGACATCGCGCGCCTGGCCGGTGTCTCGGTGGCCACGGTGTCGCGCGCGCTCAATGGCAGCCCGCTCGTCAACGACGAAACGCGCCAGCGTATTGGCGAACTGGCGCGTTCACTGAACTACGCCATCAACCTGGGCGCGCAGAACCTGCGCCTGCAGAAGAACCAGACCATCGCGGTGGTGGTGCCCTACGACGCGCGGGCCCGGCAGCACATTTCCGACCCGTTTTTTCTGTCCATCGTGGGCGCCATTGCCGATGCGCTGACCGACCTGGGCTACGACATGCTGCTGTCGCGCGTCGACGCCGAACGGCTGGACACCGCGGCGGCGCTGTATGACTCGGGCAAGGCCATCGGCCTGATCGTCATCGGCCAATGGCGCCACCATGACCAGCTGAACCAGATGGCCGCGCGGCGTGTGCCGCTGGTGGTGTGGGGCGGGCAGTTGCCGCAGCCGTTGTATTGCAGCGTGGGTGGCGACAACCTGGCCGGCGGCCTGCAAGCCACGCAGCACCTGCTGGCCCAGGGCCGCCGCCGTTTGCTGTTCCTGGGCGACGCGCAGTTGCCCGAGGTGATGCTGCGCCACCAGGGTTATCTGGCGGCCTTGCAAAGGGCCGGCCTGGCGGCCGATGCGCAGCTTGAATTGCCGGTGCCTTTCGAGATCATCGCCGCGCGCGCCGCGCTGGACACGCTGCTGGCCGGCCCGCTGCGTTTTGACGGCGTCGTGGCTTGCAGCGACCTGCTTGCATTGCAGGCCGTGCAGGCGCTGCGGGCACACGGTTGGGCCGTGCCGCAGGACGTGGCGGTGGTGGGCTACGACGACCTGCCCATGGCCAGCTACAGCGACCCGCCGTTGGCCAGCATCCACCAGCCGGTGACGCTGGCCGGGGCCGAGTTGGTAGATGCCATGCTGGCGCTGTTGCGCGGCGAAAAGACCGCGCCGCGCACGCTGCCGGTGCACCTGGTGGTGCGCGAAAGCGCGCCGCTGCGGGCTTGACCGCGCGCCAA
Organism: Betaproteobacteria bacterium; assembly: GCA_031371275.1. Taxonomy (GTDB): domain Bacteria; phylum Pseudomonadota; class Gammaproteobacteria; order Burkholderiales; family Burkholderiaceae_C; genus Rubrivivax. Next base: position 497 of record JANMJI010000103.1, on the reverse strand, counting down.
CACCGGGCCACGGCTGTCGGACGATTGCAGGCTGGCTTCGCCGCACCTGCCGTTGACGGATTTGCTGGCTGCAGCTGCGTGGATTTCCTCAAACACCGTGCGTTGCTGCATGTCCACAGTGCAGGTTTTCCCTAGTTTGCAATCGATTGCAAAAGCTCTTCAATGCGGCAGCCCCCGAAGCCGACCCCAATAAATCACCGGAGACCTCCATGCCCGTTCGCCGCTCCATACCCACCGTCACGGCGCTGTCTTGCCGGCCCCGCAGCAGCACCCTGGCCACCGCCGTGGCGCTGGCGCTTTTGCATCTGGGCGTCAGTGCGCAGACGGCCGCCCCGGCGCCCGCCGCCAACAGCAGTGACGGCTTGCAGCTTGACCGCGTCGTCATCACCGGCGCCACCGGCAGCACCACCAAGATGCGTTCCAGCGTGTCCATCAGCACGCTGGAAGGCGACAGCATCACCACCAGCACCGCCGCCAGCGCCACCGAAGTGCTGCGC
>JANMJI010000065.1:0-10053 GCA_031371275.1 Betaproteobacteria bacterium | reverse complement strand
TCGATGACCTGGCGCTTTTCTTCGACCACCAGAATTTCTTGCAGCCCCTGCGCGAAGTCGCGCGTGATGGTGGCTTCCAGCGGCCACACCACGTTGACCTTGTGCAAACGCACGCCAATGGCGCGTCTGGTGTCGTCGTCCAGGCCCAGGTCGGACAGGGCTTGTCGGGTGTCTTTGAAAGCCTTGCCGCTGGCGATGATTCCGAAGCGGTCGTTGCGGCCACTGATGACGTTGTGGTTCAGCTTGTTGGCGCGCACGTAAGCCAATGCCGCGTACCACTTGTAGTCCATCAAACGCGCTTCCTGCTCCAGCGGCGCGTCGGGCCAGCGGATGTGCAGGCCGCCGGGCGGCATGGTGAAGTCCTGCGGCATCACGATCTGTACGCGTTCCGGGTCTACCGACACTGAAGCAGAAGACTCGACCACTTCCTGGATCGTCTTCATGCCGCTCCACACGCCAGAAAAGCGGCTCATGGCAATCGCATGCAGGCCCATGTCCAGAATGCCTTGCACGTCGCTGGGGAAGAACACCGGCAGGCCGCAGGCTTTGAAGATGTGGTCGCTTTGGTGCGGCGCGGTGCTGCTCTTGGAAACGTGGTCGTCAGCGGCAATCGCAATCACACCGCCGTACTTGGAAGTGCCGGCCATGTTGGCGTGTTTGAACACGTCGCTGCAGCGGTCCACACCCGGGCCTTTGCCGTACCAGATGCCGAACACGCCGTCGTACTTCTTGGTCTGCGGATACAGGTCGAGTTGCTGCGTGCCCCACACCGCGGTGGCGCCCAGTTCTTCATTCACGCCGGGCTGAAAGACGATGTGCTTTTCGGCCAGGTGCTTCTTCGCCGCCCACAACGCCTGGTCATAGCCGCCCAGCGGGCTGCCGCGGTAGCCGCTGATGAAGCCGGCGGTGTTCAGCCCGGCGATTTCATCACGCGTGCGTTGCAGCATGGGCAGGCGCACCAGCGCTTGCACGCCGCTCATGAAAGCGCGGCCAGAGGCCAGGCTGTACTTGTCTTCCAGCGTGACAGATTCAAGGGCCTTGCGGACGGCGTCGGGCAGCGGTGCGTTCATGCGGGGTGGGCTCCTACAGGGGGCTGGGCGGGGCTCTGGTGGAGCCTGCGGCAGTGTAGGGAAAGCCGCGCGGCATGTCTTTTCTTTTGATGCCCGCTGGGCGATGATCGGCGAAACAAGATTGCTCAAAGATGGCGAAGAAAAACCTAATCGTGCCAAAGAAGCCTGTAGCCGAGAAAACCTCTGTCGCCGCAGGCGTTGCTGCCGAAACGCCGGGCAGCCCGCCGGCCAGCCCGCACGCAAGCGCGCTGGACCGCTACGACGTGGCCATCCTGCGTGAACTGCAGGCCGAAGCACGGCTGACCAATACCGAGCTGGCGGCGCGCATCGGCCTGAGCGCCGCGCCGACCTGGCGGCGTGTGAAGTGGCTGGAAGAACAGCGCTACATCACCGGCTACCGGGCCGAGATCGACAGGCGCAAGATCGGCCTGGGCGTGCTGGCCTTTGTGCGTGTCGACGCCGAACGCCACAACGCGCAAGCCACGCAGGCGCTGGAAGCCGCGATACGTGAATTGCCCGAGGTCGTGGCCTGCCACTACATCAGCGGCACCGGCACTTTTGAGCTGCATGTGATGGCCACCGACCTGGACGCCTTCTCGCGCTGGACGATGCGCACGCTGTTCAAACTGCCGCATGTGAAAGACCTGCAGACCAGCTTTTCGCTGGGCGAGGTGAAGGCCGGCGCGGCGCTGCCGCTGGGTCACCTGCAAAACGCGGCGTTGAAAGAAGGCCGCTGAAACGGGGGTGGGGCGGGCGCGGCGAGTGCGCTACGCTTGCCTGTCCCGGGCTGACCAGCCCCGCCCCGCCAGCCTGGAGCTTTCCCCCAAGGCCCATGCGTCGCTTGCTTGACCTGCTGCTTGGCACCGACCCCGTTCAGCGCACGCGCCTGGCGCAGGCCGGGCTGGCCATGTTGCTGCTGGCCGCAGGCGTGGCGGCCATGCACTATTTCGTCTGGGTGGGCCTGGCTCCCGCGCTGCCGGTGGCCTGGTGGACGGCCATCACGCTGGTGGGCATGTTGTTGTTTTATCTGCTCATCCGCAGTGGCTGGTCACGGCGCTGGCACGAAGCATCGTTGACGGTGCCACAGATGCTGTTTGCGTTAAGCAGCGGGGCCGTGGCCTACACGCTGCTGGGTGCCGGGCGCGGCGCGGTGTTCCCGATGGTGATGGTGGTGTTGATGTTCGGCATGTTCATCGCTTCACCGCGGCAGATGCGCTGGGTCAGTGCCTATGCGGTGGGTTTGTTCGGCGCGGCCATGGTGGCCATGGCCGTGTTGAAGCCGGCCACTTACCCTTGGCAGATCGAACTCGGCCACTTCCTGCTGGTGGCCACCATGATGCCCGGCGTGTCGCTGCTGGCCGCACGCTTGAGCCGCATGCGCGCCCGCTCACGGCTGCAGCGGGCCGAACTGGCGCAGGCCTTGTCGCGGCTGCGCGAACACACCACGCGCGACGAGCTTACCGGCCTCATCAACCGCCGCCACATGCAAGAGGTGATGGAACAGGAACACCAGCGCTGCATACGTTCGGGCCAGACCTTCTGCCTGGCGGTGCTGGACATCGACAACTTCAAGCTCGTCAACGAAGCCCACGGTTATTCGGTGGGTGATGCCGTGATGCGCGCCGTGGCGCAAGAGGCGCTGCGCCATGTGCGCGTGTCAGACATGCTGTGCCGCTGGGGCGGAGACGACTTTGTGCTGATGCTGGGCGACACCCGTGCGCCGATGGCCCGCGGCGGCCTGGAAAGGCTGCACCAGAAGGTGGCTGCACTGCGCATCCTGCACGGCAGCATGGCGGTGAGCGTTACCTTGTCGGGTGGCCTGGCCGAACACCATGCCGGTGAAACCGTGGTGCAGACGCTGGAACGTGCCGAGCGCGCGCTGCTCGAATCAAAAGCCCAGGGCCGTTGCCGCATCGCGGTGGCCACTTGATATGTGGCTGTTGATCCTCGAAGCCTTCGTCGCACTGGCCGTGCTGGTCTTCATCGTCTGGTGGACGATGTTTTCTGGCCGCCGGCGCGACGACGATGAAGGCAACGGCGAAGGCAACGGCGACAACACCAAGTAGTTGTCAAGTAGTCAAGCCGCGCCGGCGCTGCCACCGATGCGCTGCTTTCGGCAGTGTGCTCAGCCCCAGCCGCTCATTGCCAAGTTCTTGGCGGCCACAGGAACGAGCCCGGTTGCGTGCGCAACCGCCGCCACAGCGCCGCGCCGATGCGCGCACGTTCGTTGACACGCACGCCGCGCGAACGCAGCGCCACCGTGAAGGCCAGTGCAAAGCTGACGCTGAGGTTCAACACCCCGGTGATGGCGATGCCGGCGACGCACCACCAAAAAGCCGCCGTGGTCAGCAGCGCGGGCCCCAGTGCGCCGAGTGCCGCACCGAGTTGACCGCTGGCCAGCGTGACATGGCGAACGTCCAGCGGCACCGCGAAAAAGCCCAGCAAAGCCGGCACCAGGCCCAGCATCATGCCCAGCGAAATGTTCGCCGCCAGCCCAGAGACATTGGCCCGCCACCAGTGCGACCAGCGCTGCGCCCGCGCCATGCCCAGCCTGGCCACGATGCGCGGGTTCCAGGCGATGGCGCTGTCCAGCCGGTGCAGCACAAACCAGTTCTCGGCCCAGCCCGCCACCAGGCTGCTGGCAAACAGCAGCACGCCGGTGAAGGCCGCAAACAGCGCCGTCGGGCCCAGCAGCGTGATGCTGTGCAGCACATGCTGGGCTTCCTTTTCGCCCACCAGCGGCGCGCCGAAAGCGGCCTTGCTGGCGTATTGCACGGCCAGCACCAGCGGCGCGCAGAGCGCCAGGTTGCCGGCGATGCCCGCGGCCTGCGAACGTATCAGCTGCGCCACGCGGTCTACAAAGGCTTCCAGTTCTTCGTCGCTGGCGCTGCCGGTGCGCGGCAGTGAAGCGGCCATGGCCGGCGCCGTCATCGCCGGTTGCTTGGTGGCCACCGTCCAGTGCAGCAGCATCACGATGACAAAGCAGACGGCGTAGTTCACGCCCGCCCACAGGCCGCCCCAAAAGGCCGAAAAGCCCACCGCCAACAGCGCGAACTTGACGAACACGGTGCCCGCGATGGTCGCGCCGCCACCGGCCGCGCGGCGCAGCATGTCGCGGTATTCAGCGCGGCTGCGGGTGATGTAGTGCTCGCCGGTCTCGGCGCTGCGTTCGGCCACCTGGCGCGCCAGCAGCGAGTAGTGGCGCGACAGCAGCGCACGCAGGCCGCGCTGTTCGCCCAGCACGCGCAGCAATTCCAGCAGCAGGCGCTGGCCTTCGGAAATCGGCTCGGGCGCCAGCACGCAATCCACCAGTTGTTCAATGCGCTGAGCGCGGCCTTGCAACTGGTCGAGGTCGAACACAATGTTCACCGACACGCCGAACTCTTCCAGGTGCGGCAGCACGCTGGCCGCGGCGCGCTGGCAGGCGTCCAGCAGCGCGCGCAGGTAGGCGGCAGTGCGCAGGGTTTTGTCTTCGTCGCCGGCTTCCACCGCGCCACGAAACGCCGCCGCGCCGGCCGTCAGTTGACGAAAGGGCTCGTCTTGCAGCACGGTGGCATCCATGCGCTGGCGCAGCGCCGGCGTGTAGCCCGCGGCGTGCACGGCGCTGACCAGGATGGTGATGGCGTCCAGCAGCACCGCGCGCGTGGCCGCGCCGCCGGGGCCTAACAATTGAACTGTGCGTTGCAGCGTGCTGACATCCAGGGTGGCTATCCAGAGCGCGTCTTCGGGTTCGAACAACAACCGGAACAGCGAGGCCAGATCGCGCGTTTCTGGGGTGCCCGGCAGCACCCTTTCATGCACCCGCGTCAGCAGTTCGCTGGCAAAAGACACGCGCGCGCCAAAGCCCAGGTCGGCATACAGCGCAGCGGCGTCGACATCACGCCAGAAAGCCTGCACCAGGCCTTGCACACGTTCACGCAAAGGCGCCTGCTTTTCGAGCTGGTTCAGCAGGTGGCGCAGGCGCACCGCGGGCAGCGGCGAGCGGCTTTCGTCAGGCTCCGCTGCGGTGGCGGACGCAGGCGCGTGGCGTAGCCATTCCAGCAGCCGCACCAGCCACAGGTGGCGTTCGGCCAATTCCGCCTTGGGGTCGGCGGCGTTGATGAGGGCGGTGAGATCCCAGCCGCGGGCCATGGCGCGTTTCAGGCCCGCACTTCAGGTCGGCACTTCAATGCAGTGCGCCGGGCGAGACGAGCGCAAATTCAGCCACCGGGGCTTCAAAGGCATGGGCGTCTTCGGTCATGCAAAAGAAGGTGCCGCGCATGCTGCCGTGGGGTGTGTCCAGCCGCGTCCAGCTCGAATATTCGAACTGCTCGCCGGGTTTGAGCACCGGCTGGTGGCCCACCACGGCCAGGCCGCGCACGTCTTCTTGCCGGCCCTCGGCGTTGGTCATCACCCAGTGTCGCGCCACCAGTTGCGCCGTCACATTGCCGGTGTTGCGGATGTTCACGGTGTAGCCAAAGGCAAACGGCCCCTCGGGCGGCTGCGACTGTTCTGGCAGGTATTGCACCTGCACCTGGCAAGTGAATTCGGGCTTGGGCATGGCTGCATTCTAGGAGCGTGGGCGGCTGCCTAGAATGTCCGCATGACGACCTACCGCATCGCCCCCAGCATCTTGTCGGCCGACTTTGCCCGCCTGGGTGACGAGGTGAAAAACGTCATCGCCGCCGGCGCCGACTGGATCCACTTCGACGTGATGGACAACCATTACGTGCCCAACTTGAGCTTCGGCCCGATGGTCTGCCAGGCGCTGCGCAAACACAGCACGGTGGCCATCGACGTGCACCTGATGGTGCAGCCGGTGGACGCGCTGGCCCAGGCCTTTTGCAAAGCCGGCGCCGACCTGGTGAGCTTTCACCCCGACGCCAGCCCGCACATAGACCGCACGCTGCAACTCATCAAAGCCGAAGGCAAGCAGGCCGGCCTGGTGTTCAACCCCGCCACGCCGCTGGACGCGCTGGAATACGTCATCGACAAGATCGACCTCATCCTCATCATGAGTGTGAACCCGGGCTTCGGCGGCCAGAGCTTCATCGACAGCGCGCTGCGCAAGATCGAGCGGGCGCGCAAGTTGATCGAGGCCACGGGCCGCGATATTCGGCTGGAAGTGGATGGCGGCATCAAGGTCTGCAACATCCGGCGTGCGGCCGATGCAGGTGCCGACACCTTTGTGGCCGGCAGCGCGATTTTCGGGCAGCCGAATTACAAGGCAGTGATTGACGCGATGCGGCTTGCGTTGGGTTGATGGCCTTGTTGACCCTGCGCCACTTGCAGCCCGGGTTGTTCGATCCCGCGCTTGCAGTGGCGGCACCAGTGGCGGCACCTGACGACCTTGCCTGCGCCGGCATGTCGGCGCAAGACAAGCGCAGCCAAGGCATCACGCTGACACCCGAGTGGCTGGTGGACTTGATGCTGAACCAGGTGGCCGCAGCCGGGCCGTTCGATGCGCTGGTCGACCCCGGCGCCGGCACCGGCCGTTTCTGCATCGCCGCGGCCCGGCGCTTCCCTTCGACGCGCATCGTCGCGGTGGAAAACAGCCCGCAGATGGCGGCAGCGCTGCGTCACCGCCTGGCTGCAGAAGGGTTGGCGCACCGCGTGCAGGTCGTCGAGCAGGACTTTCGTGAAGCAACGCTGCACCTGACAGGGCGCACGGCCTTTGTTGGCAACCCGCCCTATGTGCGCCACCACGACCTGGGCGCGCACTGGAAGCAGTGGTACACGCAGACCATGGCACGGCTTGAGCAGCCGGCCTCGTAGCTGGCGGGCCTGCACCTGCATTTCATGGCCCGCGTGGCCGCACTGGCGCGGCCTGGCGACCACCTGTGTTTTGTGACCTCGGCCGAGTGGCTGGACAACGGCTATGGCTCGGCCTGGCGGCGTCTGCTGGGGCACGAAGGCGGCGGCAGCGCCGGGCTCATGTTGCGCGGTTTGTGGGTGGCCGATCCGCAAACGGCGGTGTTCCCTGACGCGCTGGTGTCGGCTGTGGTGGTGGAGGCTGCCTGCGCTGCGAAGGCCGATGACGTGCAGTTGGGCGTGCTGGAGCCGGGTGCCCTTCGTTCGATGCGCGCGCTGCCCTTCGCCGCGCTGGCGCAGGCCGCGCGGTGGACGGGTTTGTGCCAGCCCGCACTGCGCTTGCCGATGGCTGGCGTCGAGCTGGGCGAGCTTTTCCGCATCACCAGAGGCCAGGTGACGGGCCTGAATGGGGCCTGGGTATTGCCGCTGGATTCCGATGCTTTGCCGGCGTCATTGACGGTGCCGGTGGTGACGCGGGCCAGAGAAATCATCGACGGCACCGTCGAAGCCGACGATGCCTTGCTGCGCCTGCGGCGTGTGCCCAATCTGCCCGCAGATTTGTCGGTGCTGCCCACGTCTGTTCGTGCACGGCTGGATGCGTTTTTGGCCGTCGCGCGCGCCAAGGGCGCAGCCGATGCCTACGTGGCCCAACAGCGGCGCGCCTGGCACGCGCTGGACCTGCGCCCGCCTGTGGCCATGGTCAGCTACATGGGCCGCCGGCCGCCGGTGTTCCGCACCAACCCGCACGGGGCCAGCTTTCTCAACATCGCACACGGGCTCTATGCCCGGCAAGCCGTGGCGCCGCATTCGCTGCGTGGCTTGCTCGACTTCTTGAACAGCAACACCGACATGCGCGCAGGCCGCATCTACGGCGGCGGCATGGCCAAGTTCTAGCCCAGCGATATTGCGCGGCTGCGCGTGCCGCCTTGGGTGCTGTCGACACTGCACAGCCGCAGTCTGTGCGGGTGATCGTTCGAGCTTGAGCGAGGCGTTGGGTCTCGCCCTTGCCCGTCGGGCAGAACATACAAGGGCTTGTGCAGCGTCATGCCGCGACTCAACGGCGTCACCCCTTGGTTTTCTCGTCGTCAGGTATTGACTGTTCCTGCTGGGGTTTGATCCGCAGCCATGGTGCGAATGGGGGTGGGAAGCCTACAAACGCGAGAAAAACGAGTATCGGCAGCAGGGCATAGACCAGGGGTCGCTTCCAGTTCAGGTTCATAGATGACCTGACCTGAGGCTCGCCCGATGAACTTCAATAGCTGCGCAGACTGCCGCACACAGATGCGCGCAGATCTACGCAGACGCGCACAGACGCGCACAAGAAATACGTGCCTTGCTTCAGCAAAGGATCGGTGCGACGCCCAGCGGTCTGTTCACTTTCGATTCCGCGGATGCTGACTGGCCTGGCGCTCATTGCCGTGCTTGTAGTTTCCAGTCACGCGCGCCATCAGTTGCTGCGCTTGCGCGCTCGCCTCATCGGGCGCTTCCTGTTTGAAGTCGTCTGCGTCGTGGCCTCGCAACGTGCTGGCCAGGCGGCCGCGTTGGAATATCTCAACATCGCCGTTCTTCCTGACCCCGTACGTGAACCCGAGATCGTGTGGGCTTGGTTGTTCCTGCATTTCGTTCAGCGTCGGCGCCGCCCCACAACCGCCACCACCCATCCACAACCCCACAGCGCCCAGGTCGCCGGCTCGGGCACCACGGCCGCGCTGATCCAGCCGCCGTTGACGAAGCCCAGGGTCAACTCGAAGTTGTTGTTGGCCACGCCGTTCGCATCCAGCGTGCCCAGGCCGCGGGTAGCGCTGCCGCCGCCGGCTTCGCTGATGAGGTGGCGGCCGTTGGCCAACGCGTAGACGCCGCGCACGCCAGCACCGCGGGGATAGGGTCGGGCGGCTGTCGGCCGGCGTGGCTTGGCGGTCACACCCTGGTCTTGCCTTCAGGTTCGGGGCCTACATTTGCGTGTTAGGCAGCCCCGCGGGTCATGTGCTGCCTGCAAGCAAAGCAACAGTTCAGGGGTGGATGTGTCGTTTGTCTTGAAGGGTTCCACATGAAATTCCGCAGCATCAAGATCTTCAGCGGCGCGCCATTCGAGGTGCCCCAAGGCATACAGCGCATCGACCACCGCGCCACGCACGGCTGGCAACTGCGCTACGGTGGCACCAAGCTGTACTCTGACCACAGCAACGACGGCAGCGGTGCCGCCGCTTCGCTGGCCCTGGCCACCAAAGAGTTGCTCAAACGCATTGCCGCGTTGCCTGCGCCTTCGCTGCTGCAGCGCGGCCCCAGCGCCAACAAGGCCAGCGGGCTGCCGGCGGGCATCACCGGGCCGGTGGTGCGGGTGCGCCGGGGTGGCAAAACACGCGACTGCAGCCTGATGGTGCTGATCCCGCGTTTTGGCCTGAAACCGCGCCGGCGCACGATCTACATCGGCACCGAGAACACCTACACCATCGAGCGCTATCAGGCGGCGCTGGACAAGGCCATTGGGATGCGCCAGGAAGCCGAAGCGGCTTACGACGTTGCCACCACGCGCGCCAAACGCGTTTCCGGGCGCGAGCTGAAGGCGACGCTGAAGGTCGCCTGAACGCGGGCCGAGCGTGCGGCCGTAGCGCGCGGCCGTAGCGCGCGGCCGTAGCGCGCGGCAGTACGCCGCAAACACGCCACAACGCGGTGGCGTGCAGACGATTCGCCGAAATCAACGCTGATTCCGACGCTGCCGTGCTTTTTTTCGTCAGCCGCTGTGCCTAGACTGGCAGTCAGTGCAACCCTCGACGGAAAAGACCACCATGCGCATCACCTTGCTCGGCGCCGGCCACATCGGCCAGACCATCGCCCGCCTGCTGGCCCACAGCGGCGACTATGAAGTGACGGTGCTGGACCGCAGTGCCCAAGCGTTGGCCAGGCTGGCCGGTGACCCCGTCAAAACCCGCGTGGCCGATACCGCCGATGGTCAAGCCCTGCAAGCCGCACTGCGCGGCCAGCAGGCCGTCATCAATGCGCTGCCCTACCACCTGGCCACGCTGGCCGCCACGGCCGCGCGTGATGCCGGCTGTCACTATTTCGATCTGACCGAGGACGTGACCGCCACGCGCGCCATCAAGGCGCTGGCCGAAGGTGCGCCCACGGCCTTCATGCCGCAGTGTGGGCTGGCGCCGGGCTTCATCGGCATCGTGGCCCACCACCTGGCCAAGAG
>JANMJI010000045.1:0-2818 GCA_031371275.1 Betaproteobacteria bacterium | reverse complement strand
GTGCGAAAGCGCAGCGACTGCACACGCGCATTGACCTGCGCATAGGTGCTGGCCAGCAGCGGGTTGGCGGCAGCGGCGTTGATGCCGGCGTGGATCAGCGCATTCAGCCGGTAGTAGCCAGAAAGGTCACCCCGCGCATGGCAGGCCAGCATCTCGAAGTGCTTGGCGCGCAGTTCGTTGCGTGCCTGGTCGTCGATGCGTCGTGCGGCCAACTCACCAGCCAGACCTTCCAGTTCCGCCAACAGCTCGAAGGCGTGTTGCACGTCGGCCTCGGTCAGTTTCACGGCCACCGCGCCGCGGTTGGGCAGCAGGTCTACCAGGCCTTCGCTGGCCAGCATCTTGATGGCCTCGCGCAGCGGCGTGCGCGAGATGCGCAGGGCTTGCGCCAGCTCGCGTTCGTTGAGCTTGGCACCCGGCGCGATGCGGCCTTCGACGAGCATGTTGCGCAGCTTGGAAGCCGCCTGTTCGTGCAAGCCAGCGGGCGTGAGTTCGATGATGTCGGCCATGGTGGCGGCATTTTGCATGCAAAGTTTGTTCGATGGTGAAGCTGCTGTTTCAGGGTAATCAGCCGACCCGTCACTCCGTTTGCATGCAAAACTTCGCCAGGAAAGGAGTCGCCCATGCTCAGCCTGAACCAGCACCCCACCGGCCGCCATTTCCTGCAGATTCCCGGCCCCAGCCCGGTGCCAGACCGCATCTTGCGGGCCATGAGCCTGCCCACCATCGACCACCGCGGCCCCGAATTCGGCGTGCTGGGCTTGAAGCTGCTAACGGGCATACAGCAGGTGTTCAAGACCCGGCACCCGGTGGCCATCTACCCGGCTTCAGGCACCGGCGCGTGGGAAGCCGCGCTGGTCAACACCATGAGCGCTGGCGACCTGGTGCTGATGGCCGAAACCGGCCAATTCGCCACGCTGTGGCAGAAGATGGCGCAGCGCCTGGGGCTGCAAACCGAATTCATCGCCGAGCCCGGCATCTGCGCCCAGACCGGCCTGCCCATGGGCTGGCGCCGCGGCGTGCCGGCGGGCTTGATCGCAGAACGGCTGCGCGCCGACGCCGGCCACCAGATCAAGGCCGTGTGCGTGGTGCACAACGAAACCAGCACCGGCGTGACCAGTGACATCGCCGCCGTGCGCCGGGCGATGAACAGCGCCAAGCACCCGGCGCTGCTGATGGTCGACACCATCTCTGGCCTGGCCAGCGCCGACTACCGCCACGACGAATGGGGCGTGGACGTCGCCATCAGCGGTTCGCAAAAGGGCCTGATGCTGCCGCCGGGCATCAGCTTCAACGCCCTGTCTCCACGCGCTTTGGAAGTTAGCAAGACCGCGAAACTGCCGCGCAGTTTCTGGGCCTGGGACGAGATCGTCGAGATGAACCGCACCGGCTACTGGCCCTATACGCCCAGCACCAACTTGCTGTACGGCTTGCACGAAGCGCTGCAAATGCTGCTGGAGCCCGGGCTGGATGTGGTGTTCGCCCGCCACCAGCGCTGGGCCGCCGGCGTGCGCGCGGCCGTCACCGCCTGGGGCCTGCCCATCCAGTGCGCCGACCCAGCGGTCTACTCGCCGGTGCTGACCGGCGTCGTCACCCCCGTGGGCGTGGACGCCGACGCGCTGCGCAAGATCATCCACACGCGCTTTGACTTGAGCCTGGGCACCGGCCTGGGCAAGGTCAAAGGCCGCATGTTCCGCATCGGCCACCTGGGCGACAGCAACGACCTGACCCTGGTGGCCACCGTGGCCGGCTGCGAGATGGGCCTGAAGCTGGCCGGCGTGAAGCTGGCCGGCAGCGGCGTGCAGGCGTTGATGGACCACTTCGCCGAACACCGGGTCTAAGCGGCTGACCGCCCGCCTGCATCAAGCACCACCCGCCCAAGGAGACGCACACCATGCACAGACGCACCCTGCTTCAAAGCGCCGCCGCAGCGCTGGCCCTGCCCACCGCCGCATGGGCCCAGCCCGCATGGCCCAGCGGCCCGGTGCGCATCGTTGTCGGCTTTCCACCCGGCGGTGGCACGGACGCACTGGCCCGCGTGGTGGGCACCAAGCTGACCGCGATTTGGGGCCACCAGTGCATCGTCGAGACCAAGGCCGGTGCGGCCGGCCTGATTGCCGCGGAGTACGTGGCGCAGCAACCGGCCGACGGCAATACGCTGCTGATGGCCCACATCAACAGCCACGCCCTGGGGCCGGCGCTGCAGGGCGCCAAGCTGCGCTACAACGCCGAACGCGACTTCACGCCGCTGTGCCTGGTGGGCGTCACGCCGAATCTGCTGATCGCCCATCCCAGCGCGCCCAACAAGAGCGTCAGGGACGTGGTGGCACTGTGCAAGGCCGAGCCCGGCCGCGTCACCTTCGGCTCGGCCGGGCCAGGCTCGGCCCAGCACCTGGCACTGGAGCTGTTCAAGCTGCAAGCCAAGATTGACGCCATCCATGTGCCCTACAAGGGCAGCGGGCCGTTGCTGACCGACCTCATCGGCGGCCAGATTCAATACAGCTTCGAGACCATGACGGCGGCCACGCCGCATGTGAAGAACGGCAAGGTGGTGGCCATTGCCCAGACCCGCGCCAAGCGCGCCAAGGGCCACCCGACTGTGCCGACGATGCAGGAACAAGGCTTTGACGGCTTCGAGGCCACCACCTGGTACGGCCTGGCCGGCCCGGGCAAGCTGCCGGCTGCAATAGCCGACAAGATCAACCGCGATGTGAACACCGTGCTGGCCATGGCCGACGTGCAGGAAAAGATGGACACCTACGGCGCCGAAGATGGCGGCGGCACGCGCGAGAAGTTCGCCAGTTTTATTACCACTGAACAA
>JANMJI010000041.1:0-26272 GCA_031371275.1 Betaproteobacteria bacterium | reverse complement strand
CCAAAGAGCGTGAAGTCGTCGTCGCCGAGGTTCATGGAGGTTGAAAAAAACAAGGCGCGGCATTGCGGCCGCGCCAGGACATGGGACGGTCGGGTTCAGACGCGGAAGGATTCTCCGCAACCGCAGCGGTCTTTCTCGCGTGGGTTGAGGAATTTGAAGCCTTCGTTCAAGCCTTCGCGCACGAAATCGAGTTCGGTGCCGTCGATGTAGGGCAGGCTTTTCGGGTCGACCAGCACCTTCACGCCGTGGTCTTCGAAGATCACGTCTTCGGCGGCGATGTCGTCGGCATATTCCAGCTTGTAGGCCAGGCCAGAACAGCCCGTCGTCTTCACGCCCAGGCGCACGCCCACGCCCTTGCCGCGACGGCCCAGGTAGCGTGTGACATGCCGCGCCGCGGCTTCGGTCAAGGTAACAGCCATGGGTGTGTCAATGCGCCGCCGACGTCAGCGCCGTCAGGCTGGCGTGCTTGGCTTTGTAGTCCTGCACCGCGGCCTTGATGGCGTCTTCGGCCAGTATGGAGCAGTGAATCTTCACCGGCGGCAGCGCCAGTTCTTCGGCAATCTGGGTGTTCTTGATGGTCACCGCTTCGTCCAGCGTCTTGCCCTTGACCCACTCGGTGACGAGTGAACTGGAGGCGATGGCCGAACCACAGCCATAGGTCTTGAAGCGCGCGTCTTCAATCAGCCCTGTCACCGGGTTGACCTTGATCTGCAGCTTCATCACATCGCCGCAGGCCGGCGCACCGACCATGCCGGTGCCGACCGTGTCATCGCCTTTGTCAAAGCTGCCGACGTTGCGGGGATTTTCGTAGTGCTCAACGACTTTTTCGCTGTAGGCCATGTTGTTTCTCCTGGTATTCCTGACTGTCTGAGCGGCTCATGCCTGACGGCTTGCAGGCCGCCAGGCCTTCGGCTGGCGAGAACCAGTCCGCAGGGACTGGTTCACGTCCCGCCTCAGTGAGCGGCCCACTGGATGCTGCTGATGTCGATGCCGTCCTTGAACATTTCCCACAGCGGGGAAAGCTCGCGCAGCCTGGCCACGCGGTCTTGCAGCGTATGGACGGCGTAGTCGATTTCTTCGGCGGTGGTGAAGCGGCCAATCGTCATGCGCAGGCTGGAATGCGCCAACTCGTCACTGCGGCCCAGGGCGCGCAGCACATAGCTCGGTTCCAGGCTGGCGCTGGTGCAGGCCGAACCCGAACTGACGGCAATGCCCTTCACACCCATGATGAGCGATTCGCCTTCGACGAAGTTGAAGCTGGCGTTCACGTTGTGCGGCACGCGGTGTTCCAGGTCGCCGTTGATGAAGACCTGTTCGATACCGCTGATGCCGTCCAGCAAACGCTTTTGCAGCATGCGTATGCGCTCAATCTCGGTGCCCATTTCGGCCTTGGCAATCTCGAAGGCCAGGCCCATGCCCACACACTGGTGCGTGGGCAGCGTGCCGCTGCGCATGCCACGCTCGTGGCCACCACCGTGCATCTGCGCTTCCAGCCGCACACGGGGCTTGCGGCGCACATACAAGGCGCCCTGGCCTTTGGGGCCGTAGGTCTTGTGCGCCGACATACTGAGCAGATCGACGGGCAAGCGGGCCATGTCGATGACCACCTTGCCGGTGGCTTGCGCGGCGTCGACATGGAACACGATGCCGCGCTCGCGGCACATGTCGCCGATGGCGGTGATGTCCTGGATGACGCCGATCTCGTTGTTCACCAACAGCACCGAGACAAGAATGGTGTCCTTGCGCAGCGCGTCCTTGAACTTGTCCAGGTCGAGCAGGCCGTTGGCTTGCACATCCAGGTAGGTGACCTCAAAGCCCTGGCGTTCCAGTTCGCGCATGGTGTCCAGCACGGCCTTGTGCTCGGTCTTCAGCGTGATGAGGTGCTTGCCGCGGCTGCTGTAGAAATGGGCTGCGCCTTTGATGGCCAGGTTGATGGATTCGGTGGCGCCGCTGGTCCAGACGATTTCACGCGGGTCGGCGTTGATGAGGCTGGCCACCTGCGTGCGCGCCTTTTCAACCGCGGCCTCGGCTTCCCAGCCCCAGGCATGGCTGCGTGAAGCGGGGTTGCCGAAATGTTCGCGCAACCAGGGAATCATCGCGTCCACCACGCGGGGGTCGCACGGCGTTGTGGCGCCGTAATCCATGTAAATGGGGAAGTGCGGGGTCATCGCAGAGTGCTCTTTTCAATCAATGCGGAATGCAGGATCGCAGGGATTCTTCGGTCTAATTCGAGAAAGCGTTCATTCAGACAACGCATCTATTTCGAAAACGCATCTATTTCGAAAACGCATTACCGAGGGCAAACACCGAATTCGGCGCCGTGATCTTGATCGGTTTGACCACCGGCACCGTGCTGATGGCGCGCTTGATGGGCACGGCGTCTATTGACACGCCTTTGGCCAGTTGTTCGTCGACCAGCTTTTGCAGCGAGATGCTGTCCAGGTACTCGATCATCTTGGCGTTCAGGCTGGCCCACAGGTCGTGCGTCATGCACTTGCCGCTGTCTTCGCCCATGCAGCCTTCCTTGCCGGCGCAGCCGGTGGCATCAATGGGTTCGTCCACCGCAACGATGACATCGGCCACCGTAATTTCAGCGGCATTGCGGCCCAGCGAATAGCCGCCGCCGGGGCCGCGTGTGCTTTCCACCAGTTCGTGCCGGCGCAGTTTGCCAAACAGCTGTTCCAGGTAGGAAAGCGAGATTTGTTGTCGCTGGCTGATGGCCGCCAAAGCGACAGGGCCGGCGTTGGAGCGCAAGGCCAGGTCAATCATTGCCGTGACCGCAAAACGGCCTTTGGTGGTAAGTCGCATGGGGTTCTCCTGGCGCCGGGGGGCCTGCGGTGGCTGGGCAGTTGGCTTTGGACAAACAAGCTGCCCTGGGCCGTGGTCATGCAGCGCGGGCCTGAACTTTGGCAGCTTTGTCCGACTGATTTGCTCAACTATATCTTAACCCGACTGTTTTAGTCAACTTTTACCTTGGGCCGTGACCTGGCACGCGCCGCGAGCTCGGCCTGCAAACGTGGCAGCAGCCCGTCACAGGCGTCTTCCAGCATGTCCAGCACGCGATCGAAGCCGGCAGGCGGCCCGTAGTAGGGGTCTGGCACGGCGGTCACTTTCGGCAAGCGTGTGGCGTGGTCCATCAACAGGCCGACATGCGCAGCGTGGCCGGGTGGCGCCTTTTTCTTCAGCCAGGCCAGGTTGTCTTCGTCCATCGCCAGCAGCCAGTCAAAGCGCTGAAAGTCCTCGGGCGCCATGGCGCGCGCGCGCAAGCCGGCGATGTCGTAGCCGCGCTGCAGGGCTTGCTTGATGGCGCGGGCATCGGGTGCTTCACCGACATGCTGGCCCAGCGTGCCGGCCGAATCGACCTGCACACGGTGGCCCAGGCCGGCAGCTTGCAAACGCGCGCGCAGCACGCCTTCGGCAGTGGGCGAACGGCAAATGTTGCCCATGCAGACCATCAGCACGCGCAGCGCAGGCGCTTCGCTGGCAGCCGCTTCGGTCTGCGGACCCTGCAGCCACTGCTTCAGCTTTTTGATCATCAAGCCGCGCCCTTCACTGGCAGCAGCGCCACCACGTCGTGCCCGCTGCCACCAAAAGCCTGCTCGCGCAGCAATGCCAGTTGGTCGCGCACGCGGGCGGCTTTCTCGAATTCAAGGTTGCGGGCGTGGTCGAGCATCTGCTTTTCCAGCAGCTTGATGCGTTTGCCCAGGTCTTTCTCGGACATCGCCTCGACCTCGGCCGCAGCCTTGGCGGCTTTCAAATCGTCCTTGGCGCTCTTGTCTGAAACGGCGCCGTCAATCATGTCGCGAATGCGTGTCGTCACGCTTCTGGGCGTGATGCCCATGGCCAGGTTGTGCGCCATCTGCTTGGTGCGGCGGCGCTCGGTTTCACCCATCGCGGCTTTCATCGAATCGGTCATCTTGTCGGCGTACAGGATGGCGCGGCCGTTGATGTTGCGCGCCGCGCGGCCGATGGTCTGGATCAGGCTGCGTTCGGCGCGCAGAAAGCCTTCCTTGTCGGCGTCCAGGATGGCCACCAGGCTGACTTCGGGCAGGTCCAGCCCCTCGCGCAGCAGGTTGATGCCGACCAGCACGTCGAACAGGCCCAGGCGCAGGTCGCGCAGGATTTCCACACGTTCGACGGTGTCGATATCGCTGTGCAGATAACGCACCTTGACGCCGTTGTCAGACAGGTAGTCGGTCAACTGTTCGGCCATGCGTTTGGTCAGTGTGGTGATGAGCACGCGCTCGCTCAGATTCACACGTTCGCGGATTTCTTGCAGCACGTCGTCGACCTGCGTGCTGGCGGGCCGTACTTCGACCATCGGGTCAACCAGGCCGGTGGGGCGCACCACCTGTTCGACCACCTGGCCGGTGTGTTCCTTTTCCCAGTTGGCGGGCGTGGCCGAAACGAAGATCGACTGCCGCATCTTGCCCTCGAACTCCTCGAACTTCAGCGGCCGGTTGTCCAGCGCGCTGGGCAGGCGAAAACCGTATTCCACCAGCGTCGTCTTGCGCGAACGGTCGCCGTTGTACATGCCGCCAAACTGGCCGATCAGCACATGGCTTTCGTCCAGAAACATCAGCGCGTCGCTGGCCAGATAGTCCACCAGCGTGGGCGGCGGGTCGCCGGGATTGGCGCCTGAAAGATGCCGGGTGTAGTTCTCGATGCCCTTGCAATGGCCCACCTCTTGCAGCATTTCCAGGTCGAAGCGCGTGCGCTGTTCCAGCCTTTGTGCTTCGACCAACTTGCCGTTTTTCACCAGTTCATCCAGCCGCGAACGCAACTCGTCCTTGATGGTGACGATGGCGTCAACCACCCGTTCGCGCGGCGTCACGTAATGGCTGCTGGGATAGACGGTGAAGCGCGGAATCTTCTGCCGCACACGGCCGGTCAAAGGGTCGAGCAACGACATCGATTCGACCTCGTCGTCGAAGAGCTCGATGCGCAGCGCCAGTTCGCTGTGTTCAGCCGGAAACACGTCGATGGTGTCGCCACGCACACGGAAAGTGCCGCGGCTGAAATCAAGCTCGTTGCGCTTGTACTGCATGCGTATCAGCTGCTGGATGACATCACGCTGGCTCAGTTTGTCGCCCACCCGCAGCGTCATCACCATCTTGTGATAGTCGGCAGGATTGCCAATGCCGTAGATGGCGCTGACGCTGGCCACGATGATGACGTCGCGGCGTTCCAGCAGGCTCTTCGTCGCGCTCAAACGCATCTGCTCGATGTGTTCGTTGATGGCGCTGTCCTTCTCGATGAACAGGTCGCGCTGCGGCACATAGGCTTCGGGCTGGTAGTAATCGTAATAGCTGACGAAATACTCGACGGCGTTCTTCGGAAAGAAGTCGCGGAACTCGCTGTACAACTGCGCGGCCAAGGTCTTGTTCGGCGCGAACACGATGGCCGGCCGGCCCATGCGCGCAATGACATTGGCCATGGTGAAGGTCTTGCCTGAGCCTGTGACGCCCAGCAGCGTCTGGTAGGCCAGGCCGTCCTCGATGCCTTCCACCAGCTTGGCGATCGCCGTGGGCTGATCGCCGGCCGGTTCGAACTGCTGGAAGAGCTGGAAGGGCGAACCCGGGAAGGTGACAAATGTGCCGCTGCGTGTTTCGTCGTCGGCATCGCCGTTGGCGGCGGAGGCTTCAGCCAATGCGTTCATGGGGCTTCCAAAGGGCAGACATTTAGAATCGGCAAGGCCGGTCCGTGCTGCGCTGCACGGGCCGGGCAACCCGATAGGGTAGCGCAGCACGCCCATGTCCGCACCCAAAGCGGCAGCGGCCTGCACGCACGCTGCTGACACACCGCCTTCAGGAACTCACCCCATGTCTGACCTGCCTTCCGTGTCGATGTTCGCCGCCGTCGAAATGGCCCCGCGCGACCCCATCCTGGGCTTGAACGAACAGTTCAACGCCGACCCCAACCCGGCCAAGGTCAACCTGGGGGTCGGCGTGTATTTCGACGATGAGGGCAAGCTGCCCGTGTTGCGCTGCGTGGCGGTGGCAGAAAAGCAGCTACTGGAATCGCCCAAGGCCAAGAACTACCTGCCGATTGATGGCATTGCGGCCTACGACAAGGCCGTGCAAGGCCTGGTGTTTGGCGCTCGAAGTGGGGAAATGAGCAACGCAGTGAAAGCCGGCTGCGTGGCCACCGTGCAGGCCCTGGGTGGCACCGGCGGGCTCAAGGTGGGCGCCGATTTCCTGAAGAAGCTGCGCCCCACCGCGCAGGTGCTGATCAGCGACCCGAGCTGGGAAAACCACCGCGCTTTGTTTACCCAGGCCGGCTTTGAAGTGCAAGCCTATCCCTACTATGACGCGGCCACACGCGGCATCCGCTTCGACGCCATGCTGGCGGCGCTGAACGCCGCGCCGGCCGGCACCGTGGTCGTGTTGCACGCCTGCTGCCACAACCCCACCGGCTGCGACCTGAACCCGGCGCAGTGGGAACAGGTGGCCGCGGCCTGCGCACGCGGCGGCCTGACGCCCTTCCTGGACATGGCGTATCAAGGCTTTGGCAAGGGCATCGCCGAAGACGGCGCCGCCGTGCAGTGTTTCCTGGCCACCGGCATGCAGTTCTTCGTGTCGACCTCGTTTTCCAAGAGCTTCTCGCTCTACGGTGAACGCGTCGGCGCGCTCAGCGTGGTGTGCAGCAGCGCCGAAGAAACAGCGCGTGTGCTGTCGCAGCTGAAGATCGTCATCCGCACCAATTACAGCAACCCGCCCACCTTTGGCGCCCAGGTGGTGGCCACGGTGCTGACGACGCCGGCACTGCGGGCGATGTGGGAGGAAGAGCTGGCCGGCATGCGCGAACGCATCAAGGCCATGCGCCACGCGCTGGTGGCCAAGCTGCAGGCTGCGGGCGTGCGCAGTGAACTGGGCTACATCACCCGGCAGATGGGCATGTTCAGCTACTCGGGCCTGGCCAAAGAGCAGATGCAGCGCCTGCGCAGCGAGTTCGGCGTTTACGGGGTTGATTCGGGCCGCATCTGCGTGGCCGCCATCAACCACCGCAACATCGAAGCGGTGGCGGTGGCGCTGGCCAAGGTGATGTGAAGCCGGCTTGACACCAGCGGAGGTGTCGCCAGCGTGACACGCGCAGCGAAATCACCCCCGCCGACCCGTGTTTTCGCCCTTTCAAGCCAGCGTCAGCCTGGGCAAGATAAAGACCGTAGTGTGAAATTTGCTGCACCGCAGCAAAATAGGCGCTACATTCGGTCACCGACCCCCCATGCCCGCACAAACCCAGTGCGTGGCCCGCTGCCGCTAACGGAGACAGTCATGCTGTACCAGATCTACGAATCGCAACGTGCGCTGATGGCGCCCTTCTCCGAATTCGCAAGCGCGTCGGCCAAGCTCTACAGCCACCCGCTGTCGCCCTTTGCGCACACGCCGCTGGCCCAGCGCGTGTCTGCCAGTTTCGACCTGCTGCACCGGCTGGCCAAGGAATACGAAAAACCGCCGTTTGCCATCACCGCGGCCACCGTGGGCGGGGTCGAGATCGCCGTGCAGGAACAGGTGGCGCTGCACAAGCCTTTTTGCCGCCTGCTGCGCTTCAAACGTTTCACTGACGATTCGCAGGCGCTGGAGCGCATGAAAGAGCAGCCCACGGTGCTGGTGGTGGCGCCGCTTTCTGGCCACCACGCGACGCTGCTGCGCGACACCGTGAAGAGCCTGCTGCAAGACCACAAGGTCTACATCACCGACTGGACAGACGCACGCATGGTGCCGCTGACGGCAGGGCCCTTCCGGCTCGATGATTACGTGGAATACGTACAGGAATTCATACGCCACATCGGTCCCGACGTGCACGTCATCAGCGTCTGCCAGCCCACCGTGCCGGTGCTGGCCGCGGTGTCGCTGATGGCCAGCCGCGGTGAAACCACACCGCGCACCATGACCATGATGGGCGGCCCTATCGATGCCCGCAAGAGCCCCACGGCCGTCAACAACCTGGCCATGAACAAGAGCTACAACTGGTTCGAGACCAACGTCATCTTCCGCGTGCCAGAAAACTTCCCAGGCGCCGGCCGCGCTGTGTACCCGGGCTTCTTGCAGCACACCGGCTTCGTGGCCATGAACCCCGACCGCCACATGAGCAGTCACTACGACTACTTCGCCGACCTGATACGCGGCGACGACGACAGCGCCGAAAGCCACCGCCAGTTCTACGACGAGTACAACGCCGTGCTGGACATGCCGGCCGAGTACTACCTGGACACCATCAAGACCGTGTTCCAGGACTTTGCGCTGGTCAAAGGCACCTGGCAGGTGAATGGCGAGTTGGTGAAACCGCAAGACATCACCGGCACCGCGTTGATGACCATCGAGGGCGAGTTGGACGACATCTCTGGCGCCGGGCAGACCAAGGCCGCGCACGACCTGTGCACGGGCGTGCCCAAGGCCGAGCGCTTCCACTACGACGTCGAAGGCGCCGGTCACTACGGCATCTTCTCCGGCCGCCGCTGGCGCGACAAGGTCTACCCCGAGGTGGTCAAGTTCATCAAACGCTTCAACGGTGCGGCTGCGGCTGCGGTGCCCATCCAGTCGGCGCGCAAGGCCCGCGCTCGATAATCGGCGGGTGAATGAACAGAGCCCGATTGATCTCTCAACTGAGCGCCTGACTGAGCGCCTGAACGCGGCCCTGCCGCAAACGCAGTGCACGCGCTGCGGCTACCCTGATTGCCACGCCTACGCGCAAGCCATGGCACAGGGTGAAGCCGAGATCAACCGTTGCCCGCCCGGTGGCGCTGAAGGCATAGGCCGCCTGTCGGCCATCACCGGCCGCGCGGTGTTGCCGCTGGACGCCAGCCACGGCCACGAAGGCCCGCGCGCGCTGGCCGTCATCGACGAAGCCTGGTGCATTGGCTGCACGCTGTGCATCAAGGCCTGCCCGGTGGACTGCATCGTCGGCGCCCCCAAGCTGATGCACCACGTCATCAACGTCCTATGTACCGGGTGTGAGTTGTGCGTGCCGGCGTGCCCGGTGGACTGCATCAGCATGGTGGCCGTCACCGGCGAGAAGACCGGCTGGCAGGCCTGGAGCACCGGGCTGGCCGACGAGGCCCGTGGCCGCTACGCCTTCCACCAGCTGCGGCTGGAACGCGACAAACGCGAAAACGACGAACGCCTGGCGACCAAGGCGCAGGCCAAGCTGGCCGATCTGGCCGCCCACAGCGGCATCACCGACGCCGCGGCACTGGCCGCCAAACGTGCGGTCGTGCAAGCCGCATTGCAACGTGCAGCGGCCCGCGCTGGGCCTGCATCGAAGGCCGGGGCAGGCGATGAAACCTGATGCGATAGAGGCCTTCTTTGCCACGCTGGCCGCCGCCAACCCGCGGCCGCAGACCGAACTCGAATTCACCAGCGTGTTCGAGCTGCTGGCCGCCGTGCTGTTGTCGGCCCAGGCCACCGACGTGGGCGTCAACAAGGCCACCAAGCGCCTGTTTGCGCTGGCCCCCACGCCGCAGCAGATGCTGGCGCTGGGCGTGGACCGCGTCACAGAAATCATCCGCACCATCGGCCTGTTCCGCAACAAGGCGAAGAACCTGGTGGCCACCTGCCAGATGCTCGTCGACCAACACGGTGGCCAGGTGCCGCGTTCGCGCGCGGCGCTGGAAGCCTTGCCGGGTGTCGGCCGCAAGACCGCCAACGTCGTCCTCAACGTGGCTTTTGGTGAGCCGACGATGGCCGTGGACACGCATGTTTTTCGCGTCAGCAACCGCAGCGGCCTGGCGCCGGGGCGCCAGGTGCTGGACGTGGAAACCAAGCTGCTCAAACGGGTGCCGGCGAAGTACGCTGCTGACGCCCACCACTGGCTCATCCTGCACGGCCGCTATGTGTGTGTGGCGCGTGCGCCGCGCTGTGCGGTGTGTGCTGTGCGGCCGTGGTGCGATCATGGGCGCAAACAGGGCGCTTCTACAATGCCGCCAGGGGAGACAGGTTGAGATGGCCAAGCTCGAAGACCTTGCCGAACGGGTGGACCGCCTGGTGTTGCGCCACCAGGAACTCAAGCGCACCAGTGCGCTGATTGAGCAGCAACTGGTGGCCGTCTCGGCCGAACGCGACAGCCTGCGTTCACGGCTGGCCGCCGCCCGCGCGCGCATCGACGCGCTGCTGGAACGCCTGCCTGCCGACACCACGGCCCCGGGTGGCAAACCATGAAGCAGCTTGAAGTCTCGATCCTGGGCCAGGTCTACATGCTGGGCTGCCCGGAAGGCGGTGAAACGCTGCTGGCCGCGGCGGTGGCCAGCGTGGACAAGGAGATGACATCCATCCGTGACTCGGGCAAGGTCAAGGCGCGTGAACGGATTGCCGTTTTGGCGGCGCTGAATGTGGCCTATCAACTGGCCGAACGTGTGGCGGCGCCGCCGCCCGCCGCTGCCGCTGCCGCTGCCGTTTCAGCAGCTGCCAGCCCCGCCACCAAAGGCACCGAAGCCAGCATCGAAGCCAGCATCGAAGCGCTCGTGCGCCGGGTCGACGCGGCGCTGGGCGACGACGGCCAACTTTTGTGACTTCGCTCCGGCGCACACCTGCACACGCGGGCGTGCACGAGGTCTAGAATGAATCCGTCCGCTGTGAGTTCGTGAGCCATATATGTCCTTGAGCCGATGGTCTATGACCAAGGGCTTGGAACATCGCCTGGTAGGTGTGAGCGTCTCGCGTCAGATGAACCCGAAGCCAGGCTGACCTCGCCCACCTGAACTTCCCCTTGGTTCAGGCACTGGGTTCACGGCCCACGGCGGACACCTTATTCGCAGCGCCGCTGGCTTGCTTTTTTGATCGCGCTCCCATGCCCCAGTACTGGTTGATGAAAAGCGAGCCCGACGAGGCTTCCATTGACCACCTGGTGCAGGCGCCGCAGCAAACGCTGGCCTGGACCGGCGTGCGCAACTACCAGGCCCGCAACTTCATGCGCGATGGCATGCAGCCGGGTGACGGTGTGCTTTTCTATCACTCATCGTGCCCACAGCCCGGCGTCGCAGGGCTGGCCCGCATTGCCGGCGCCGCGCAGCCCGACACGACGCAGTTCGACCCCGCCAGTCCGTACTTCGACGCCAAGTCCAAGGCCGATGCGCCACGCTGGCTGCAGATCGAAGTGGCGCTGCTGCGCAAGACGCGGCTGCTGGCGCTGGCCGAGTTGCGCGCGGCCCCGCAACTGGCTTCGATGCAGGTGCTGCGGCGGGGCAACCGCCTGTCCATCACGCCGGTAACGGCCGCCGAATGGCAGGCTGTGCTGGTGCTGTTGGACAAGCAGCCAGACAAGCCGCCGGCACGGTGACGTCGCCTTGATGAGCCTGGTAAGCCCCGACTTGGTGCTGGAACTGCTGGCCATGGGCGTGGTCGCCGGTTTTCTGGCGGGCCTGTTGGGCGTGGGTGGCGGCGCGCTGTTGGTGCCGCCGATGACCTGGATCCTGGTCCAGCGTGGCGTGGCTTCGGGCCTGGCGGTGAAGATGGCGGTGGCCACTTCGATGGCCACCATTTTGTTCACGTCGCTGTCCAGCGTGCGTGCCCACCACCGACTGGGCGCGGTGCGCTGGCCCATCGTGCGCAGCTTTGCGCCCGGCATCGTTGTGGGCGGCCTGCTGGCCGGGGCCGGGGCTTTTGCGGTCATCAAGGGCCAGGGCCTGGCGCTGTTTTTCGCGGTCTTCATCAGCTACACCGCGCTGCAGATGCTGCTCGACAAAAAACCCAGCCCGGCGCGTGCCTTGCCCGGGCCCTGGGGCCTGGCCGGCGTGGGCATGGGCCTCGGTTTCATCTCTGGGCTGGTGGGTGCCGGCGGCGCTTTCCTGTCGGTGCCTTTCATGACCTGGTGCAACGTGCCGCCGCGCCATGCGGTGGGAACCAGCGCCGCTTTGGGCTTTCCCATCGCGGCGGCCAGCACGGCAGGCTATGTCGTCAGCGGCTGGCAGCTACCCGCTGCGCTGCCGGGTGCCATCGGCTACCTTTACCTGCCGGCGCTGGCGCTGGTGGCTTTGGCCAGCATGACGCTGGCCCCGGTCGGCGCACGGGTGGCGCAGCGCATCAACGTGGTGCTGCTCAAGCGCTTCTTCGCGGTGATGCTGTTTGCGCTGGCCGCCAGCATGTTGCAGCGGGCGTTCGCGGCCTGAAGTTCGACGCCTGAAGTTCGACGCCTGGGGGTCGCGCCCCTGCAGTCTTGTCAGCTAGGCTCGAAGCGAATCGCCGCCAGCGTGACATGGTTGCCGCCGCGCCTTTGCGCTTCGGCCAGCGCTGCTTCACAGGCCATCACCAGCGCCTCTTGCGTGTGCGCCGTGTGCGGGAAACTGGCCACGCCCATGGCCACGCTGAAGCCCAGCTCCTGGCCTTCGTGGACGACGATTTGCGCTGCACATTTGCGGCGCAAGCCTTCCATGCGGGCATGCGCTGTGGCCAGGCCCACGCCCGACAACAAGACCGCAAAACGCCCTTCGTCGTAGCGGCATGAAGCGTCCATCGCGCGCGTGCCGCTGCGCAGCAGCCGGCCCACCGCTTCCAGCACGCGTTGTTGGCCAGGCTCACCCAAGGCCAGCACCTTGGGGGCCAGGGCATCAAGCTGGATGAAGACGATGGCGAACTCGCGGTGTTCACGCGTGGAAAGATCCACCTCGCGGCGCAACTGGTCCTCGAAATGCGCACGCCGGTACAGGCCCGAAGTGGGGTCGCGCAGCGCCTGGTCGGAAAGCTCGCGTTGCAGCAACTCGTTGGCGCGCTGTTGCTGCTCAATCTGTTCCAGCGCGGCGCGCAACTGCGCTTCACGCTGGCGTTCTGGCGCCAGGTCTGTCCACACGCTGCACAGCCAGCGCCGGCCCTGGGCGTCGGCGGGGCTGGCCCAGCGCAGCACTGAGAATTCACGCCGCGTGCCGGCGCTGTCGAAGCGGTGTTCGCTGGTCAGTGCTTCGCCCTGGGCCAGGGCGGTCTGCTCGGCGGCACGCAGCGCGGTGAGCAATGAGGGCTCGAACAAGTCGGCGTCGCCGCGGCCCAGCACCTCGGCCAGCGGCCGGCGCAGAAAGGCCGTCATGGCCTCGTTGGCGTGCACATAGCGGCCACTGTGCAGGTCTTTCACCGCCAGCAGTTCACCCTGGCGCTGCAGCACGCTGGACAGCAACGAAGCCCACAAAGGCCGCAACTCGGCCTCGGCCACGGATGACACGGAAGGCACATCAAGGGTCGTGGTCATGGCGTGCTGGATAGAAACCCCGAAAACGTCTGCTCGCTTGCACCAATCTGCGGCCGACGCCCTATCTTGGTGGGGTGCCGCGGCCAGATCAAGCTACTTCGGCATTCTGGCCCCTAGATTGATGCCTGGGCCCCGCCCGCAACCCGTTGTACTGGCCAACGGCACGAAACCTGCTAACCGTTTGCCAGAGGCGCGATGACGCGCCCCGCCCCGGATCTGCCGTTGCACCCGCTGAACCACCGCCCGCCGACGTGCACAGCGACGTGCGCAGCCCCTGTTCTGCTCACACCGGCTTGGTCGGTGGCGGCGGGCGTTTTGCATGTCTGCACGGAGCTTGTCCTCAATGAAAAAATCTCGTCTGGTCCTCGTCGGCAACGGCATGGCCGGTGTGCGTGCGCTGGAAGAATTGCTGAAGATCGCACCCGATCTGTACGACATCACGGTCTTCGGCGCCGAGCCCCACCCCAACTACAACCGCATCCTGCTCAGCCCGGTGCTGGCCGGTGAACAGACGATCGAGCAGATCGTGCTGAACCCACTGAGCTGGTACGCCGAACACGGCATCACGCTGCACCTGGGCAAAAAAGTGGTGGCCATCGACCGCACGCGGCGCGTCGTCACCGCCGATGACGGCATGGGCGGGCAAATCCATGCGGAATACGACCGCCTGCTGCTGGCCACCGGCAGCCACCCCTTCATCCTGCCGGTGCCGGGCAAGGACCTGCAAGGCGTCATCACCTACCGCGACATCGCCGACACCCAGGCCATGATTGACGCGGCCACCAAGTACCAGCACGCTGTCGTCATCGGCGGTGGCCTGCTGGGCCTGGAAGCCGCCAACGGCCTGATGCTGCGCGGCATGCAGGTGACGGTGGTGCACATCATGGCCACGCTGATGGAACGCCAACTGGACGAGGTCGCCGGCGGGCTGCTGCGCAGGTCGCTGGAAGCACGCGGGCTGAAGTTCCTGATGGGCGCGCAGACCGAGGCGCTGATCGCCGACAAGGCCGGCAGGGTGATGGCAGTTCACTTCAAAGACGGCACCGAAATCCCCGCCGACCTCGTCGTCATGGCCGCCGGCATACGCCCCAACACCACGCTGGCTGAGAAGATAGGCCTGCACTGCAACCGCGGCATCGTCGTCAACGACACGATGCAAACCATCACCGACCCGCGCGTCTATTCGGTCGGTGAATGCGCCGCCCACCGCGGCATCGCCTACGGTCTGGTGGCGCCGCTGTTCGAGCAGGGCAAGGTCTGCGCCACGCACCTGGCGCAATTCGGCATCGGCCGCTACACCGGCAGCCAGACCAGCACCAAGCTCAAGGTCACCGGCATCGACTTGTTCAGCGCCGGCAATTTCAGCGGCGGGCCGGCCGAGCATGGCTTCGAGGAAATCGTGCTTTCAGACCCTTATGCCGGCGTCTACAAGAAGCTGGTAATACAGCACGACAAGCTGGTCGGCGCCTGCTTGTATGGCGACACCGTTGATGGTTCGTGGTACTTCAAATTGCTGCGCGACGGCCGCAGCATCAGCGACATCCGCGACAAGCTGATGTTCGGCGAAAGCAACGTCGGTGATGTCGGCCACGAAGGCCACAGCAAGGCCGCCACGATGGCCGACAGTGACGAAGTCTGCGGCTGCAACGGCGTCAACAAAGGCAGCATCTGCAAGGCCATCCGTGAGAAAGGCTTGTTCACGCTGGAGGAAGTGCGCAAGCAGACCAAGGCCAGCGCCTCCTGCGGTTCCTGCACCGGCTTGGTTGAACAACTGCTGATGTTCACCGCCGGTGGCGACTACTCCAAAGCGCCGACCAAGAAAGCCATGTGCGGCTGCACCGACGCCAGCCACGAAGACACGCGCAAGGCCATCCGCGAACTGAAGCTGCTGACCATTGACGGGGTTTACCGCGCGCTCGACTGGCGCACCCCCAACGGCTGCGCCAGCTGCCGTCCGGCGGTCAATTACTACCTCATCAGCAGCTGGCCCAAAGAAGCGCTGGACGACCCGCAAAGCCGCTACATCAACGAACGCAGCCACGCCAACATCCAGAAGGACGGCACCTATTCGGTGATCCCGCGCATGTGGGGCGGCGAGACCACGGCCGACGAGTTGCGGCGTATTGCAGACGCGGTGGACAAGTACAAGATCCCCACCGTGAAGGTCACCGGCGGCCAGCGCATCGACCTGCTGGGCGTGAAGAAAGAAGACCTGCCCGCGGTCTGGAAGGACATCGGCATGGCCAGCGGCCACGCCTATGCCAAGGCCTTGCGCACCGTGAAGACTTGCGTCGGAAGTGAGTGGTGTCGCTTCGGCACCCAAGACAGCACGCAGATGGGCAAGGACCTGGAGCGCGCGCTGTGGCGCATGTACGCCCCGCACAAGGTGAAGCTGGCCGTCAGCGGCTGCCCACGCAACTGTGCCGAGGCCGGCATCAAGGACGTGGGCGTGATCGGAGTCGATTCTGGCTGGGAGATTTACGTCGCCGGCAACGGCGGCATCAAGACCGAGGTGGCGCACTTCTTCTGCAAGCTGAAGACACCCGAGGAAGTGCTGGAATACAGCGGCGCGTTCTTGCAGCTCTACCGCGAACAGGGCTGGTATCTGGAACGCACGGTGCACTATGTCAGCCGCGTCGGGCTGGACCATGTGAAGAAGAAGATTCTTGAAGACCACGAAGGCCGCAAGGCGCTGTGGGCCAAGCTGCAGTTCAGCCTGGACGGCGAGCCCGACCCGTGGTTCGAGTTCGACAAGGCGCGTGTCGATGCACGGCAGTTCGACCCGGTGGGGGTGCTGTGATGAGCACTGCACGGCCGCTCCGAAAGTGCCCGCTCCTCCGCGGGGGGACGGCCTGCAAGGGCAAGGGGGCCCCATGAACGAGTGGAAACTGATTTGCCGCGTGGACGACATTCCGGTGCTGGGCTCACGCCGCGTGGCAAGACCCGGCGCGGTCGACGTGGCCGTCTTCCGCAACAGCGAAGACAAGGTGTTTGCGCTGCTCGACCGTTGCCCGCACAAGGGCGGGCCCTTGTCGCAAGGTATCGTGTTTGGTGAAAGCGTGGCCTGCCCGCTGCACAACTGGACCATCGGCTTGGCCGACGGACAGGCCAAGGCGCCCGACCAGGGTTGCACCGCACGCTTTGCAGTCAGGGTCGAAAACGGCGATGTGTTCCTGGACGCGCAAGAGCTTGCTGTCCGGACCACCGAGGCGACTGCATCGACCGCTGCGTGAAAGAAACCAAGTCCACCTGCCCCTACTGCGGCGTGGGCTGCGGGGTGGTCATTGAAAGTGAAGGCACGCAGATCACCGGCGTGCGTGGCGACCCCGACCACCCCGCCAACTTCGGGCGTTTGTGTGCCAAAGGGCAGTCGTTGCACCTGACGGCCAGTGCGCCCATCACGCTGCACCAGCGGCTGCGCGTGCCGCGCCTGCACGGGCGTGATGTGACCTGGGACGAAGCCCTGGGCACCGCGGCCGACCGCTTCGCCAGCATCGCCGCCGAACACGGATCCGACGCGCTGGGCTTTTACATCTCGGGCCAATTGCTGACCGAGGACTACTACGTCTTCAACAAGCTGGCCAAGGGTCTGCTGCAGACCAACAACGTCGACACCAACTCGCGTTTGTGCATGAGCAGCGCGGTCGCCGGCTACAAGCTCACACTCGGCGCCGACGCCCCGCCGGCCTGCTACGACGACGTGAACCACGCGCAGTTGCTGTTCATCGCCGGCAGCAACACCGCCTGGGCGCACCCGGTGCTGTACCGGCGCATCGAAGACGCGCGGCGCGCCAATCCGGCCATGAAGATCATCGTCGCCGACCCGCGACGCACGGAGACCGCCGAGCAGGCCGACCTGCACCTGCCCCTGCTGCCAGGCACCGACGTGGCCTTGTTCCACGGCATGCTGCATGTGCTGATGTGGGAAGGCCTGACCGACAGCCGCTACATCGCCGCCCACACCACCGGCTTCGAGGCGCTGCGCGACCTGGTGCGCGAGTACACGCCGCGCGAAACGGCGCGCATCACGGGCTTGAAAGAAGCCGACATCGTGCAGGCCGCACGCTGGTTCGGCGGCACCGTGGACGCGCACACGGGTGCGCGGTCGGCGACGCTCAGCCTGTACTGCCAAGGGCTGAACCAGAGCAGCAGCGGCACCGCGAAAAACGCCGCGCTCATCAACCTGCACCTGGCCACCGGGCAGATCGGCCGGCCCGGTGCCGGGCCTTTCTCGCTGACCGGCCAGCCCAACGCGATGGGCGGGCGCGAGGTCGGTGGCATGGCCAACTTGCTGTCGGCGCACCGCGATCTGGGGAATGCCGAACATCGAAACGAAGTGGCACGTTTGTGGGGTGTGCACAGCGTGCCTGAGAAGCCCGGCAAGACCGCGGTCGAGATGTTCCAGGCCGCCGCCGACGGCGAGATCAAGGCGCTGTGGATTGCCTGCACCAACCCCGCGCAAAGCCTGCCCGACCAGCCCATGGTGAAGCGTGCGCTGGAACGCGCCGAGTTTGTGGTTTTGCAGGAAGCCTTTGCAGGCACGGCCACGGCGCGCCACGCCCATTTGCTGCTGCCGGCCAGTTCGTGGGGCGAGAAAGAAGGCACCGTCACCAACAGCGAACGCCGCATCACCCGCGTGCGCGCCGCGGTGCCAGCGCCGGGGCAAGCGCGTGCCGACTGGGACATCGTCTGCGACTTTGCACGGCGGCTGGAAAAGCAACTTCGGCCGGGGCTGCCGACGCTGTTTCCGTATGCCGATGTCGAGGCCATCTGGAACGAACACCGCGAAAGCACACGCGGCCGCGACCTCGACATCAGCGGCCTGCGCTGGGCCCGGCTGGAACAAGGCGCGGCGAGCTGGCCCTTCCCCAGCGGCGCGGCCGACGGCACCGAAAGGCTGTACGCCGACGGCGTCTTCCCCACGCCCGACGGCCGCGCGCGCTTCGCCGCCCTGCCCTGGCGTGCGGTGGCCGAACCGCGCGACGCACGCTTCCCCTTTGCGCTGAACACCGGCCGCCTGCGCGACCAGTGGCATGGCATGAGCCGCACCGGCACGCTGGGCAAGCTGTTCGGTCATGTGCCGGAACCGACGGTGGACATGCACCCGCAAGACCTGCTGCGGCTGCGCGTGGTTGAAGGTGATCTGGTGACGCTGCGCTCGCGCCGCGGCACACTCACTTTGCCCGTGCATGCCACCGACACCGTGGCGCCCACGCAGGTTTTTGTGGCCATGCACTGGGGCGATGAGTTCGTCACTGGCGGCGTCAACCAACTGGCATCGCCGGCGCTGTGCCCGCAGTCGCGCCAGCCCGAACTGAAACATGCCGCGGTGCAGATTGCCGCGGCCGAACTGCCCTGGCGTCTGGCGGCACTGGCCTGGTGCGACGAAGCCCAGGCACTGCAACTGCGCGCCGCCTTGCAGCCGCTGTTCGGTGAATTTGCACATGCCGTGTGCGTGCCGTTTGGACGCGAACGCAGCGGTGTGCTGTTCCGCGCCGCTGCGGCCAGCGCCGCGCCGCCGGCCCTGGTGGCGCGGGTGGCAGCGCTGTTCGACCTGCAAGGCCCGCACGCGCTGCACTACGCCGACGCACGCCGCGGCCAGCGCCGCAGCCTGCGCTTGAGCGCCGAAGGCACCGACCAGCAATTGCAAGCCTTTCTGCTGGCCGGCGACACGCGGGCCGAAGCCTGGATAGCGCCGCTGCTGCAACAACAGCTGCCTGCCCAGGCTTACGGCCGGCTGATGCTGGCGCCTGGCGCGGCACCGCCTGGCCCGGTGCCGGCGCGCGTGCGCCAGGTGTGCAGTTGTTTCGATGTCAGCGAAACACGCATCATGGAGATGCTGGCCGCCCGCAGCGGCAGCCGGCAAGACCGACTCGCCGACTTGCAAGGCCACCTGCGCTGCGGCACCCGATGTGGCTCGTGCCTGCCCGAACTGAAGCGCCTGGTGGCGTTGCAGGCTGTGGCGGCATGAGTGCCCGCGACCCGCTGGCGCTGCTGGCGTTCCGCGGCCCGGAACTTGCAAAGCTGGCTGCGGGAGACACTACCCTTATGAGCATCGCCGTCTATCTGAAGGACATTGGCCGCGGCGCCGCCGGGGCCCGCGCCTTGTCGCCCACGGCGGCCCACGCGTTGATGGCCCAGGTGCTCGACGGCCAGGCCAGCGCCGCCGAGGTCGGCGCCTTCGTCATGGCCATGCGCATGAAGGGCGAAACGCTGGACGAACTGGTGGGCTTTCTGGCCGCCGCCAACGAACGCTGTTTGCCGGTGCCCAGCTGTCGGCCGGTGGTGTTGATCCCTTCCTACAACGGTTCACGCAAGCTGCCCAACCTGACGCCGCTGCTGGCCATGTGGCTGGCGCGTGAAGGCCTGAATGTGCTGGTGCACGGGCCGCTGACCGAGCCCACGCGGGTGTGCAGCGCGGCCGTGCTGTCAGACCTGGGCCTGGCCCCGGCGCAGCAGTTGCAAGACATCGAAAACGCCTGGTCGCGCCGCGAGCCGGCCTTTGTGCCCACGGCGGTGCTTTGCCCGCCGCTGCAGGCCTTGCTCGACTTGCGCGCGCTCATCGGCTTGCGCGGCCCCGGCCACACCGTGGCCAAGATGCTGAACCCGGTGGTCGGCGCACCGGCACTGCGCTTGGTGAACCACACCCACCCGGAATTCGGCGCGCTGATGTCGGCCTGGGCCCAGCGTGAAGCGACAGACGCCGTGCTGCTGCGCGGCACCGAGGGTGAGCCTGTGGCCGACCCGCGCCGCCAGCCGCGCATGGACACCTGGCTGGGCGGTGTGCTGCGCCCAGAACTGGGTGCCGCTGCGCAGGAAGGCGTGTTGTCAGAACTGCCGCTGCTGCCGCGCGCCACCGATGCCGCCAGCACCGCGGTGTATGTGCAGGAAGTCATCAGCGGCATGCGCCCCGCGCCGCCGCCGTTGGCGCGCCAGGTGGCGCTGACGGTGGCCGCCGTGGCGGCATTGCAGGCCCGCCATGCAGGCCTGGCGTTGTCGGCATGAAACGGCTGGCGAACCCCTGCTGCGCGCTGGTTGGCGCCGGCCCCGGCGACCCAGAACTGCTGACGCTGAAGGCCTTGCGCACGCTGCGCCAGGCCACCGTGCTGCTGGTCGACGATCTGGTGTCTGATGGCGTGCTGGCGCTGGCGCTGCGCGGCCGACGCAAACCGCCGCGGGTGGTGCATGTGGGCAAACGCGGCGGTTGCCGCAGCACGCCGCAGGCCTTCATCGAAAGGCTGATGGTGAGCGAAGCGCTGGCCGGTGAACGGGTGGTGCGCTTGAAGGGCGGCGACCCGTTTGTCTTCGGACGCGGCGGTGAAGAAGCCCAGGCATTGCGCGCCCAGGGTGTCGAAGTGGACGTCGTCAACGGCATCACCTCGGGCCTGGCCGCGGCCACCGCCCTGGGCGTGCCGTGGACGCACCGCGACCATGCGCAAGGCGTGATGTTGGTCACCGGCCACGCCCGCGAAGGTGTGCCCGGCCCCGACTGGGCGGTGCTGGGCGCCGCAGCGGCGCAGGGGCTGACGCTGGTCATCTACATGGCGATGGCGCGTTTGCAAGCCGTGCAGCAAGGCCTGCTGGCGGCGCTGCCGGCCGCCACACCGGCGGCGCTGGTTCAGCATGTGGGCCTGGCACAAGAGCGCCAGGCGGTGACGACGCTGGCCGGCCTGCACGCCACCGCCACGGCCCATGGTTTTGGCAGCCCGGCGGTGCTCATCATCGGCCAGGTGCTGCACGCCCGCGCGGCGCTGCTGGCCAAACCCGAGGCTCGCGCGGCCTGAAAACCACGGGCCGGGCTGCATTTCAAGCGCGCCTGGTCAAGAGCCCACAGAAAAGCCCTGCAAGCACGATATACTTGTGGGCTTTTCTGGGTAACCAGCGCGTTGATCTTCAAGCCCATCCTCAAGCCGTTCCTGAACTGGGGAATCGGCAAGACGGCTTCAAGAATAAGTTTTCAAGGGCGCGAGCGCCAATCATCGGGATTTCTGATTACATGACCACCATCCGCGTCAAAGAGAACGAGCCTTTCGATGTGGCGCTGCGCCGCTTCAAGCGCACGATCGAAAAAATCGGCCTGCTGACCGAACTGCGCGCACGCGAGTTCTACGAAAAACCCACCGCCGAACGCAAGCGCAAGAAGGCTGCGGCCGTGAAGCGCCACTTCAAGCGGGTGCGCAGCATGCAGTTGCCGAAGAAGCTCTACTGAGCTTCACAGCGGCAATGCCAAGCAAGCCCGCGCGGGACGCCGCAGCGGGCTTGTTTCGTTTTCGCAGCGTTGTTCTTGAGCTTCGTTCTTTGAGCTTCGTTCTTTGAGCTTCATCCGCCAGCCTGAAAGCACACCATGAGCCTGAAAGACCGCATCACCGAAGACATGAAGGCCGCCATGCGGGCCAAGGACGCCGACCGCCTGTTGGCCATACGCGGCCTGCTGGCCGCCGTCAAGCAGCGCGAGGTCGACGAACGCATCGTGCTGGACGATGCCGCGGTGGTGGCCATCACAGACAAACTGGTGAAGCAGCGCAAGGATTCGATCACCGCGTTCGAGCAAGGTGGCCGCGCCGACCTGGTGGCCAAGGAAGCCGCTGAATTGATGGTGCTCGAGGCCTACCTGCCACAACGCCTGTCGGCCGATGAAGTGGACGCGGCCATCACCGCATTGGTCGCCGAATTGGGCACCGAGCTTGGACGCGCGGCAGGCCCCGGCGACATGGGCCGCGTGATGGGCGCCGCCAAGGCCCGCCTGGCCGGCAAGGCCGAGATGGGCCTGGTGTCTGCCGCGGTGAAGCAGGCTCTGGCAAAGTAGCGTGCATGAGCACCCTGCCCCTGCGCCAGATCGCCGCTGACGTGTATGTCGCCCCGCAACTGAACCCCGAAGCCATGGCCGAAGTGGCTGCGTTGGGCTTCAAGAGCGTGGTCAACAACCGGCCCGACTTCGAACACGGGCCCGGCCAGCCGACCCACACACAAATCGAAGCCGCCGCACAGGCCGCTGGCCTGCAATACCGCTTCTTGCCGGTCGACGGCGGCTGGCAATCGCCTGATGAGATCGCCGCCTTCGCCAAGCTGCTGCACGAATTGCCGCACCCGCTGCTGGCCTTTTGCCGTTCTGGCGCGCGCTCGACCAACTTGTTCTTGCAGGCCACGCGCGCGGCTTGAAACGGCCCCGCCTTCGGGTATGCCCCAGGGGCCGAAAGACCCAGGTTTCGGCGGCCGTTCAGCGTCTCTCCCCTACAGTCCGCAGCATCCTGCGACGCACCCACGCGCCGCGCGAAAAGGAGATGACAAGGTGCCTGCACTGTTACGGCTTTCAAAGCTGATAGACGCCCTCAGCGAATTCGTGGGGCGCTGGGTGTCATGGTTGATCCTGGCCGCGGTGCTCATCAGCGCCATCAACGCCGTGGTGCGCAAGGCCTTCAACATGAGCTCCAACGCGTTCCTGGAAATCCAGTGGTATTTGTTCGCCGCGGTCTTTCTGCTGGCCGCCGGCTACACGCTGCTGCGGCAAGAGCATGTGCGCATCGACGTCGTGCTGGGCCGCTTTACCAAACGCACGCAAATCGCCATCGAAGCGGTTTGTATCGTCGTCTTCCTGTTCCCCTTTTGCATCGCCGTCATCGACCTCGTCTGGCCATTGGTCGTGCGGTCTTACGTCTCGGGTGAGATGTCGTCCAACGCCGGCGGTTTGATACGCTGGCCGGTGTTTGCACTGGTGCCGCTGGGCTTTGGCCTGCTGCTGCTGCAAGGCGTGTCCGAGCTCATCAAACGCATCGCCTTTTTGCAGGGTTTGATTGACGACCCGACGAAGAAGAAACAGACCCAGAGCGCTGAAGAAGAACTGGCCGAGTTCGTGCGCGCCAAGGCCGAGGCCGCGGCCGCCGCTGCTGCAGCGCAGGGGGCCACGAAATGATGGAGTTCTTCACCGCCTACATGGCGCCCATCATGTTCGTGGGCCTGATCTTTTTCCTGCTCGTCGGCTTCTCTGTCGCCTTCTCTCTGGCCGCCTGCGGCCTGTTGTTCGGTTTCATCGGCGTGCAGATGGGCTTGCTGCCGGCCACGCTGATGCAGGCGCTGCCGCTGCGGGTGTTCGGCATCATGCAGAACGACACCCTGCTGGCGATTCCCTTCTTCACCTTCATGGGCCTGATCCTGGAACGCTCAGGCATGGCCGAGGACTTGTTGGACACCATCGGCCAGCTCTTCGGGCCGGTACGCGGCGGCCTCGCCTATGCGGTGATTCTGGTCGGCGCGATGCTGGCGGCGACCACCGGGGTGGTGGCGGCGTCGGTCATCGCGATGGGCCTGATCTCGCTGCCCATCATGCTGCGCACCGGCTACGACAGGCGCGTCGCCAGCGGCGTCATTGCGGCATCGGGCACGCTGGCGCAGATCATCCCGCCTTCGCTGGTGCTCATCATCATGGCCGACCAATTGGGCCAGAGCGTGGGTGACCTGTACAAGGGTGCTTTCGTGCCCGGCTTTGTGCTCACCGGCCTGTACATCGGCTACATCCTGCTCATCAGCCTGGTCAAGCCGATGTGGGTGCCGGCGCTGCCGGCGGCGGCACGCACCATCCGCGAGGCCGACGGCAAGTCGGGCCTGCTGTCGCTGGGGCTGCTGTTTGTGGCCTGCGTGGGTTTGTCGGTGGCCTTTGCCAAATCGCGCCCGGCCGATACACCGCTGGACGAGTTGATCGTGGTTTCGATGTGCGTCGGCGTCGGCCTGGCCTTTGCGTTGGCTGTCGTCAACAAGCTGCTCAAGCTGGGCCTGCTGTCGAAGATGGCCGAGCGTGTGACCTTTGTGCTGATACCGCCGTTGGGGCTGATCTTCCTGGTGCTGGGCACCATCTTCCTGGGTGTGGCCACGCCCACCGAAGGCGGCGCGATGGGGGCCGTGGGGGCGCTTGGCATGGCGCTGGCCCGCAAGCGCATCGACATGCGGCTGCTGCGCCAGGCCATGGACTCGACGATGAAGCTGTCGTGCTTCGTCGTCTTCATCCTGCTCGGCTCTACCGTGTTCAGTCTCTCGTTCCAGGGTGTGGACGGCCCAAAGTGGGTGGAACACCTGTTGAGCGGCCTGCCTGGCGGCCAGGTGGGTTTCTTGATCGTCGTCAACATCCTGATCTTCACGCTGGCCTTCTTCCTAGACTTCTTCGAGTTGAGCTTCATCGTCGTGCCGCTGCTGGGGCCGGTGGCCATCAAGCTGGGCATCGACCCGGTGTGGTTTGGCGTGCTGCTGGCGGTGAACATGCAAACCAGCTTCATGCATCCGCCCTTCGGTTTTGCGCTGTTTTACCTGCGCAGCGTGGCACCCACCGAGGACTACAAGGACCGTCTGACGGGCCAGAGCATCGCCAAGATCAGCACCGGCCAGATCTACTGGGGCGCAGTGCCCTTTGTGGTGATCCAGGTTGTGATGGTGGGCCTCATCATCGCCTTCCCGGGCATCGTCAGCCGCGACACCGGCAAGAAGGCTGAAGGCAACATCGACCTGCTGCAGCAGCAGATTGACGGCGGCCGCAGCAGCGAAACCGCCAAGCCCGCAGCCACGCTGCCCGATGCAGCGGGCGACAAGAAGGAAGCGCCCGAAGACCCGATGGAAGCCATACGCCGGGCCAACGAGCAGGAGAAGAAAAAATAACGCGCCAAAAGCACTGCACGAACAAAACAGGGGCTCCGCGCGGAGCCCCTGTTTTTTTGCCCGTTGGCAGCGGCGGCCTACAGCTTTTGCGCCTGCATGAAGTCGTCGAAACCGGCTTCGGTGAAGCGGAACCACAGGTTGGCGTCGCGGCGGAAAGCGGCGTAATCCTCGTAGACCTTCTTCCACGCCGGGTTGCTGGCCGACAGTTCGCTGTACAGCGCCATGGCTTCCTTGAACGACGCGTCCATCATGTCCTTGGGAAAACGGAACAGCTTGGTGCCGCCGGCCACCAGCCGCTTCAGCGCCGCGGGGTTGCGCGCGTCGTACTTGGCCTGCGTGTCGACGTGGGCGTATGAAGCGGCGGCTTCGACGATGGCCTTGTATTCGGCGCTCAAGCTGTTGAAGGCCTTGTCATTGACGAAGAAGTCGAGCTGCGGGCCACCTTCCCACCAACCCGGGTAGGCGTAGTTGGGCGCCACTTTGTACAGGCCCAGCTTTTCGTCGTCGTAGGGGCCCCCCCGCCCCTGGAACGCTAGCAACCCCCGGCGGCGCCTCGCCCCGCACTGGATCGCGAGCGGCCGCTGGTCGATACTCCCCGCGCG
Source organism: Betaproteobacteria bacterium (assembly GCA_031371275.1). Taxonomy (GTDB): domain Bacteria; phylum Pseudomonadota; class Gammaproteobacteria; order Burkholderiales; family Burkholderiaceae_C; genus Rubrivivax. The sequence continues at coordinate 860 of JANMJI010000041.1, read as the reverse complement.
ATGAAGCCCGACCTCGAGGCCTTCTGGGCCCAGCTCGTCACGCCGCTGCAGGTGGGCGTGATGCTGTGCGAGTTGCGCGATCCGGGCGATGATCGATCGCTGCACATCCTGTACGGCAATCCGGCGGTCACCCGGCTGACGGGCGTCGACATCGAAGCGAATCTGGGCCGCCCGCTGCTCGAGGCGTTTCCCGACATCCCGCCGGAGCGGATCGCGGTGTACGCGCGGGTCTGCCGCGAGCACCAGCCGCACGAATTCGGCGAAATCCTGCACGGCAACCCGGTGCGGGGGATGATGGCCTACGTCGTCACCGCGATGCCGGTGCGCGACAACGACGTGGCGATCGTGTTCGAGAACATCAGCATGCTGCGCCGCGCCGAGGCCGAGTCGCGCCACCTGAACCGGTTCCTCGAATCGATCATCGAGCACCTGCCCGCGATGGTGTTCTTGAAGAGCGCCGAGACCCTCAAGTTCGAGCGCTTCAATCGCGCCGGCGAGGAACTGCTCGGTGTCTCCCGTCACGATCTGCTCGGCAAGGGCGATCACGATTTCTTCCCGCCCGAACAGGCCGACTTCTTCGTGGCGAAGGATCGTGCTGTGTTGGCGCGACGAACGCTCGAGGACATTCCCGAGGAACCGATCGACCCGCCCAGCGGCACGCGCTGGCTGCACACGCGCAAGATTCCGATCCTCGACGATCGCGGCCAGCCGCTCTACCTGCTCGGTGTCTCGGTCGACATCACCGAACAGCGTCGCGCGCAGGAGGTGCTGCGCGAGTCGAACCAGCGTCTCGAGCAGAGCGTGGCGGAGCGCACGACCGAGCTGCGGCGCCAGATCGACGAACGCCTGCGCGCCGAGAA
>JANMJI010000028.1:0-7462 GCA_031371275.1 Betaproteobacteria bacterium | reverse complement strand
GGCAAGTACCCCACCGGCATCAAGATCACCGACGCCGAGCTGGCCTTGCTCAATCTCAAGCAGGACAACTTCCACGGTGAATGGAATTACACCGTCTTGCCGGCGCGACAGAAAACTTAGTCATGTTATTTTTGCGCGACGCCTTAGGGCAACGCTGATCAAGTCCCTCGCGGCGCGCGCCTCCCAGCGTTTGGGGGTCTGCGGCGTTGCAAATCCTCGCCATAGCCGGGCTATGGCTGTGGTTTGCGCCTTGCAGCCCATCCCAAACCAGGGCGCGCGCACTCGCAGGGACTTAATCAGCGTCGCCTTAGCGGCCAGCGGCACACGAAGCCGCAGGCCGTGGCCGCGCAACCGCAAACCGTCGCATGCGGCGGCGCGCTGCGGCGGGCTGGTGCATGCTGCGCGGCTGTTGTTGTTGTCGCCTGGACCCACCATGCCCCATTTCGTTCGCACCCTGGGCACCGCACTGCTGATGTTGGCCGGCGCCGCGCAGGCGCAGACCGCGCCGCCCACCATGAAGCCAGCACCCGCGCCGGAGATCAGTGCCGACGACGCGCGGCGCGACTTGCGCATCCTCAAGCTGGCCTTTGCCGAACTGCACCCTGGCCTGTACCGCAGCACCACGCCGGCCGAACTCGACGCCGAATTTGCCGCGGCAGACGCCGCCGTGGCCCAGGGCAGCAGCCGTGCCGCCATGTATTTGCTGGCCTCGCAACTGGCCGCCGCCGTGCGCTGCGGCCACACCTGGACCAACCCCTACAACCAGCGCGCCGATGTCGCCGAAAAGCTCTTCAAACGCGCCGACAACTTGCCCTTCACGCTGCGCTGGGTCGAAGGCCGCGCCCTCGTCACCGGCAGCGCCGCGCCCGGCTTGGCGGCCGGGGCTGAAGTGCTGGCCATAGACGGCCGCCCCGTGGCCGACATCAGCGCCGCGCTGCTGCCCTATCTGCGCGCCGACGGCGAGCATGTGGGCAGCCTGGGCAAGCGCTGGTCGCAACTGGACAGCGGTCCCAATGGCGGCGCCATGGACCGCCTGTTCCCGCTGCGTTTTCCGCCGCAGCGCAGCGACGGCACGCCGCGCTACCGGCTGCGTGTGCGCGACCACGCTCAAGCCGCGCTGCGCGAGGTCGACGTGGCCGCCATCCTGGGAACCGAACGCGACCGCCTGCTGCCACCGCCCAGCACCGCATGGGCCTTCAAGATCGAAGGCGACACCGCCACCCTGACGCTGCCCACCTTCGCTTTCTGGCGCAGTGATTTCAAGCCCGGCGCCTTCCTGACGCAAACCTTCACTGCGCTGCGCGGCGTGCCCTACCTCATCATCGATCTGCGCGAGAACGAAGGCGGTGACGACGCCATCGGCCGTCTGGTGTTGAGCCACTTGCTGCGCGCTCCGCTGGACCTGCCTGCCTACCGCGTTGAAAGCGCTTATGAACGTGTGCCCTACGTGCTGGCGCGCTACCTGGACACCTGGGATTTCGGCTTCTTCGACCGCACCGGCAAGGTCACCAAAACCAACGGCCGCAACTGGCGGCTGGCCGACAAACCTGCTGGCCGTGTCGACCCCGTGGCCGCCCCCTACCCCGGTCGCACACTGGTGCTGGTGGGGCCGCAGAACAGTTCGGCCGGTTTTCTGCTGGCGCGCGATATCCAACGCAGTGGCGCGGCACTGCTGGTGGGCCAGCCCACGGGCGGCAACCTGCGCGGCTTGAATGGCGGGCAACTGGCGTGGATCAACCTGCCGGCCTCGGGCGTGGGCGTGGACATCCCGCTCATCGCTTCATTCGCGCCCGGTGACCCGCCCGATGCCGGCGTGCTGCCCGACGTGCCGGCCACACCGCGCTGGGCCGATGCGGTGGCCGGCGTGGACACCGAACTGCAGGCAGCGCGCGCCGTCATTGCACGCTGGCGCAGGCGCTGAATCGCGGGGCCTGCGCAAAGCGCTGCGCTACCATGCTGCCGTGGCCCTGGCTTGATGCTTGGCCTTTCACCCACGCCACCCATCTGCACCGTTAGCTTGCTCGGAACACCAAGGCATGAGCCACATCCACTTCATCGGCGGTGAAAAAGGCGGCGTCGGCAAATCGCTGTTGGCGCGCGTGCTGGCCCAGCATTTCATTGATGCCGGCCAGCCCTTCATAGCCTTCGACACCGACCGTTCGCACGGCGCGCTGCTGCGCTACTACGCCGACTACGCCGCGCCCATGCCGCTGGACGCGCACGACAGTCTGGACAGAGTGATTGAAGCCGTCGCTGAAGATCCGGCGCGACGCGTGCTGGTGGATCTGGCCGCGCAAACCCAGACCTCATTGACACGCTGGCTGGATGAAGCCGGCGTGGCCGACGTGGCCGCTGAGCTCGGCGTGGGCCTGAACTACTGGCATGTGATGGACGCCGGCCGCGACAGCGTGCACCTGCTGGCCAACTGGCTGGACAGCCCCGGCGCACGGCTGCCGCTGGTACTGGTGCTGAACGAGGTGCGCGGCGACAAGTTCGAACAGCTTCACGCATCAGGCTTTCTGCAACGCGCACAGGCCCGGGGCGCGCGCACGCTGCGCCTGCGCAAGCTGCCCGACGCGCCGATGCGCAAGATCGACGCCGACGGCAGCAGCTTCTGGGCCGCCACACAAAGTGGCGCCGCTGGCGGCGGCCTGGGCCTGCTGGACCGCCAGCGTGTGAAGCTGTGGCTGCAGCGCACGCAGGCCGACCTGGCAGCGCTGGATGTGTGAACGCCTGAACGCCTGAGCCTGAACGGCTGAGCGCCTGAGCGCCTGAAAATTTGCGCGGCCAGCGCTCACACAGCCGCACGGCCTTGTTCTAGGGCTGGTGCATGCGGGCGGCACCGCCGCATCATCGGCGGCCCAACCCGGAGACCGCCCATGGCCAGCACCAAGCCCCAAGCCCTGTCACTGCACATCGGCCTGAACGGCGTCAGCGCCGACGCTTATGAAGGCTGGGACGGCCCGCTGGCGGCCTGTGAATTCGACGCCAAGGACATGGCTGCACTGGCTTCCACCCAGGGCATGAAGCCGACCGTGCTGCTGACCAAAAGGGCCACGCGCGCGGCGCTGCTTTCGGCCCTGCGCAGCGCCGCCAAGACACTCAAAGCCGGCGGCCTGTTCTTCATCAGCTACAGCGGCCACGGCGGCCAGGTGCCAGACACCAACCACGACGAGCCCGACAAGAAGGACGAGACCTGGTGCTTGTACGACGGCCAGTTGATAGACGACGAGTTGTACCTGGAGCTCAGCCGCTTCGCCGCCGGCGTGCGCGTCCTGATGCTGTCGGATAGCTGCCACAGCGGCACGGTGGCGCGCGACCGCCTGCCACCGCCACCGCCGCCCGGCCAGCGCGCCAAGCTGATGCCCGACACTGTGGGCCGGCGGGTCTACGCCGCGCATCGGGCCTTTTACGACGGGCTGCAGGCCGCTGTCGCCAAGGTCGCCACCAAGATGGCAGACCCTGACGCAGCGCTGGCCCAGGTGGCCCACGTTGCGCAAGTAGCGGTCACCGGGCCGGCCGCGCAGGCCACCGCGCTGGTGGGCGCCTTCAAGCCTGCGGTGCTGTTGATTTCGGGCTGCCAGGACAACCAGACCAGCATGGACGGCGAACACAACGGCGCCTTCACCGAACAACTGCTGCGCGTCTGGGACCACGGCAAGTTCACGGGCAACTACGGCGCATTTCACGCGCGCATACGCGGCGCCATGCCGGCCAGCCAAAGCCCCAACCTGTTCACGCTGGGGCCGGCGGCGGCCTTCGTGGCGCAGGCGCCGTTCACGGTTTGAGGGGCTGAAGTTCGGTAGTTGTGTCCACTGCGTTACAGCATTATGTCGCTATGGCGTTATGGCGTTCCCGTCTTACCGGGTGACCAGCACGCGGCCGTACAGCGCCGGCAGCACCAGTTCCAGCTTGCCGGCCGTGGCGGTGAAACCAACACCATCGCCCAGCACGTCCTTCAACCATTCGACCGGCAAGCCTGCGGGCAGCGGCACGACCACCGTGCGCGGCGCAGCGCCATTGTTGGTGGCCGTCAACGCCCAGGTGTTGCCCAGACGGCGGGCCAGCACCAGCACCTGCGCGTCGGCAAACAACGGCGCTTGCAGGCTGCCTTGGCGCAACACGGCGTCGGCCTTGCGCAAGGCAATGAGCTTCTTGAACTCGGCCCGCAGCGCTTCGTCGGGCTGGCCGCCCAGGTCGGCCCACGGATAGGTGGCGCGGTTGTAGGGGTCGTCGCCGCCGGTCACGCCCACTTCATCGCCGTAGTAGATGGCGGGCACGCCGGGGTAGGTCATCTGGAACAACACGGCCAGCTTCAGGCGCTGCTTGGCCTGCGTGATGGTGGCGGCATCGGGTGTGTTGTCGTGCCAGCCCAGGTGGTGCAGCGCGCGCGGCTGGTCGTGTGATGACAGCAGGTTCATCATCGCGTGCAAAGCCTGCGGCGGGTAAGCCTCGCGCAGATGTTCCAGGTTGCTGGCCAGCACCGCGGCATGGCCACCGGCCGCGCAGTCCAGCACGGCGCTGCGGAAGATGTAGTTCATGGCGCTGTCGAACATGTCGCCCAGGAAGTACTTGCTGGCGTCGAACCAGGTTTCGGCCAGCGTCAATGCATCGGGCTGGTGGGCCTTGATGGCGCTGCGCCATTCACGCCAGAAATCATCAGGCACCCAGGGCGCCACGTCCATGCGCCAGCCGCTGGCGCCGCGGTCCAGCCACAGCCTACTTGAGCACAGGCGGGGCCCCTGGCGTACAGCTACGCCTGCCTGACAGCGCGATGGCCCGCTTGCCCAAGCTGCTGCAACAAGAACTTGTGCTGGTGGAAACCGACGCCGCCGGCAGCGTGCGCCGCGCCACGGCGCTGCAAGTTGCGAGTGCGCTGGACGACCTGTACCAGCGCGCCGCGGCGCTGCCCGACCTGGGTGTCAGCATCACGCCGCAGCACACGCAATTCAAACTGTGGGCGCCCACCGCGCAGCAGGTGGCGCTGTGCCTGTACGCCAACGGCCAGGCCCCCGCGCACCGCCTGGTGGCCCTGCAGCGCGATGGCCGCACTGGCGCCTGGTCTGCACGCCTACCCGGCAATCTGAGTGGCCACCACTACACCTACCTGGTGGACGTGCACGCCCGCGGCGCGGGCCTGGTGGACGTGCACGCCCCCAGTGCGGGCTTGGTGGAAGTACAGGCCCGCGGCGCGGGCCTGGTGCGCAACCGCGTCACCGACCCGTATGCGATCAGCCTGAACACCGATTCACGCCGCAGTTGGGTGGGCAGCCTGAACGCCGCCGCACTGCAACCCGCAGGCTGGGCGACGACGCCGCGGCCCGACGCCGTGCAGACCAGCACCGACCTTGTCGTCTACGAATTGCACCTGCGCGATTTCTCGGTCAACGACACCACCGTGCCCGCCGTCCAGCGCGGCAAATACCTGGCCTTCACGCACCCAGGCTCGACCGGCATGCAGCACCTGCGTGCCCTGGCCGCCGCCGGCCTGACCGACGTACACCTGCTGCCGGTGTTCGACTTCGCCTCCGTGCCTGAACAAGGCTGCACCACGCCCGACGTCGTCAGCCTGGCCGCGCTGCCCCCCGACAGCGAAGCACAGCAGGCCCTGGTGATGGCCGGCGCCGCGCAAGACTGCTTCAAGGGGGCTACGACCCGCTGCACTTCAGCGCGCCCGAAGGCAGCTATGCCACCGACGCCGAAGACGGCGCCGTGCGCATCATCGAATTTCGCCGCATGGTGCAGGCACTGCACCGCGCCGGGCTGCGGGTGGGCATGGACATGGTCTACAACCACACCAGTGCATCAGGCCAGAAACAGCACGCGGTGCTGGACCGTGCCGTGCCCGGCTACTACCAGCGCCTGAACGCGCTGGGCGCGGTGGAGAACAGCACCTGCTGCGACAACACCGCCACAGAGAACCTGATGATGGCCAAGCTGATGGTCGACTCGGCCGTGGTGTGGGCGCGTGACTACGGCATCGACGGCATGCGTTTCGACCTGATGGGCCACCAGCCGCGCGCGGCGATGGTGGCGCTGCAACAGGCCGTCAACCGCGCCACCGGCCGCCACATCCACCTGCTGGGCGAAGGCTGGAACTTCGGCGAAGTGAAAGACGGCGCGCGTTTCGTACAAGCCGCGCAGCGCAGCTTGAACGGCACCGGCATAGGCGCCTTCAGCGACCGCGGCCGCGACGCCGTGCGCGGTGGCGGCTGCTGCGACGGCCCGGCCGACGTACTGCAACGCCAGGGCTGGTTGAACGGCCTGCACCACGCCCCCAACGCCCACGCCATTGCGGCCGGCGTGGGCAGCCGCAATGACCTGCTGCGCGCCGCCGACCTGGTGCGTGTGGGCCTGGCTGGCACGCTGCAAAACTACCGCATGCGCACCTTCGATGGCAGCGTCAAGGCGCTGGCCGACATCGACTATGCCGGCCAGGGCGCGGGCTTTGCCAGCCAACCTTCAGAGGTCGTGAACTATGTCGAGAACCACGACAACCCGACGTTGTTTGACATCAACGTGATGAAGCTGCCGGCAGGCACATCGCGCGAAGACCGCGCCAGGGTGCAGGTGCTGGGCGCGGCCGTCACCGCCTTCAGCCAGGGCATCGCTTACTTCCACGCCGGCGTGGAACTGCTGCGCAGCAAAAGCGGGGACCGCAACAGCTTCAACAGCGGCGACTGGTTCAACCGCCTGGACTTCACTTTGCAAGACAACGGTTACGGCCGCGGCCTGCCACCGCAGGCCGACAACCGTGCGTTGTGGCCGGCGATGAAGGCGCTGCTGGCCGATGCTTCGATCAGGCCCACAGCCGCCGACATGCGCTTCGCACGCGATGCTTTTCTGGACCTGCTGCGCATTCGCAACAGCAGCAGTTTGTTCCGCCTGCGCACGGCCGACGAAGTCTTGGCGCGGCTGCGGCTGCACAACACCGGCGCCGATCAAGAGCCCACGGTGGTGGTGGGCCATGTGCAGGGCCGCGGGCTGCCGGGGGTCGGCTTTGCCGAAGTCCTGTATGCCATCAACGTGGGCGTTAGCCCGGTCACGCTGGCCCTGCCCGAATTGCAGGGCCGCCCGTTGGTGCTGCACCCGGTGCACCGCGCCGCCAGCGCCGCCGACGCACGCCCGGCGGCGCTGTCAAGCTGGCACGCCAGCACCAGCACCCTGACCGTGCCACCACGCACAGCGCTGGTGTACGTGCTGGAGTGAAACAGCGGCGGTGGCGCGCCAACGCAGGCGATCAATGCCCGGCGTGTACCTTCTCGCCTGCCTTCAGCCGGTACACGGTGCCGCAATACGGGCAGCGGCCCATGCCCTCTGTGGCCACGTCGATGAAGACCTTGGGGTGGTTGCTCCACAGCGGCATGCGCGGGTTGGGGCAGAAGGTGACGCCAGGGCCCAGCAGGTCTGCCGCGGACAGTTCGACGGTGGCTTTCGGTGCGCTGCTCATTCGTCAACCAAC
>JANMJI010000403.1:0-14602 GCA_031371275.1 Betaproteobacteria bacterium | reverse complement strand
CCTAACGTCGATGAAGCATGGCTGACGGGCACAGGCAACGCCGGCAGCCCGGCCGGAAACGGCAATGCAGACATCTACATCAGCGCCGATGTCACCCACCCCACGCCAGCGGGCATTGAGTACCTGGCGGGCAAGCTGAACGGCTTTATTCGGCAGGCGGTGCGCTGAGTACACACCACACGGTTTTTCACGCCGGTGCAGTGCGGAAGCGCTTTCGGTACCGTTCTACCGGGATGCCAATGGCGAAGTTCAGAACGAGGGCGAACAACAAAGCTCCAGCAAGATTCGCCAGTGAAATCAACCATAGATTTCCAGACAACGAACTGGGCCAGATGACCTGCAAGGCAAACACGATCAGCAGATGTCCGATGTAAATCGGGTAACTCAGATCACCGATTTTTCGATCCCACCCATGCTGGTTCTGGAAGATGAAGGTCAGCGGCAATACACACAAGAACAGCGCCAGGATCACCGCTGACTTGACCCCGCCGGGTACGGGAATCACAAAATACGCGACTGTCAAAAGGATCATGACGCATGTTGCCCACATCGGCAGCTTGGACCATTGTCCAGCGATGACATGCTTTTTCCAGAACGGCAAAAGATGGATGTTGGACAACGCACCCGCCAGAAAAAACGCCAATTCGGTTGGGAAGAATCGGTAAGTCCAGGGGTCGTTGCGCCCAACACCATTCCATATCAACACCAAACGAAGCAACACCGAAGACACCAAGAGTACCCAGATGGCCCGGCGCGACCGCAAGACAAAAGGCGCGATGAGATAGAACGACAATTCCACGCCGAGTGTCCACGCCTGCTGGACCAGCAGCCCTTGGTACAACAACACCTCTGAGGCCCGAAAGTCTGTTGCAAAGACCAATTCCCCGGCCCGCACGGCAGAGAACATCACCCAATCCTGGCCGAATAGAAACAAATTGGACAGCACCAGCATTAGCGCCGCCGACACGGGAATTTCCGAATAGGTCTTCAGAAATTCAGCGTTGATTGCCGGGGCGGTCAGCAATGAAATCAGCGCCACCGCATAGTAAATGGGCAGCAGCCGAAACAGCCTGCTCTTGTAGAAATCGGAAACACGCTCGTAGGCACGGTCGCCAGTCAATACATGGCAGATCAAAAAACCTGAAACCATGTAGAAGAGTTGCACTGCGTTGCGCCCACCTACAAGCACCAGCCCCCCGTTCCACGGCGAATGCTGGAAGACCACCGAGATCGCGAAAAGAGCTCTCAGAACGCCCATGGCGCATCACCGATCAATCGAGCACTGGCCTGCGTTGCAACACAGCAGCCCCCTCGGTGTCGCGGATTGCGACTGACTGAACCAGCATTACCCAATGCAATCAACCCTGGCTGCGCACCGAAACGGCCGCCATAACGTGGTCTTTGAACAGTCCGGGCTCGCCCAGCATCAGGCGGGGGCCCAATCGGCGTGACAGCGTCGGTAGGCGCATCAGCACCACGCGTTCAGCCCAGGCGAGGGCCAGTTTTGCAAACAAGCCGGTCAGCTTTTTCGCATACCGAACTTTGCCCAATGGCTCTGCCTCCTGGTGCGAAAACAGCGGATCGATGATGTTCACTTCAAACTCTTGATTCGCCACGTGGGCCCACCACTGCGGCGATATGAAACTCAGGTGCTCAAAGATGTGCGAGTAGTAGTAACTCGGCCCGCACAGCATCCAGATGCGCGCGCGGGAATTTCCGGTGCTGACGACAATTTGGCCGCCGGCGGCCAGGTTCTTGGTCAGCGTGCGCAGAAACGTCAGCGGGTCTGGCACATGTTCAATCACGTCCACCGCGGTAATGAGGTCGAACTTCAGCGCACTGGAACCCAGCTCTTCGACAGCGCTGCAAACAACGTGCACGCCCAGCGCCTGGGCGCGGGCGCGGGCTTGCGCAGCAGGCTCGACGCCAAACTTTTCGTAGGCCGGCCCCAGGGCTTCGAGCAAATCACCCGAAGCGCAGCCCACGTCAAGCACGCGGCCACCCTGGGGCAGCACTCGCCAGACATGGTCGCGGATTTTTTGCTGTTCCGGACGCAAGCTGGCCTTTGTCCAGTGGTCGCCGGCCGAGGGTGCATACAGCGCCACGTAGGCCTCGGCGGTCAGCAATGGGTGGCGCATCAACAAGTCGCATTGCGTGCAACGGTACAGGTAGCCGCCATTCAGCGGGGCCGCCAGTGGCACACCCGCAAAGCTGCGGGCCCGGGCCGCGCGCCCGAACAAGCGGGTGCGCGCAGACCCGCAACAGCGGCAGGCAATAGACGGGTTCATCAAGCAAATACCTGTTGAAGTTCTTGGGTGGTGTTCGTGGCCGGCGCCAGTTGGCTGACCTGCAGGCCCAGCGCATGCAGCCACGGCGAATGCACGGTCTGTGCCTGCCGCAATTGGTAACCGATCAGCCCCTGCCCGCGGTGGATCATGGGCAAGCGGGCTTGCCTGCATTGCGCCACCACCCCGCTGGGGCCGAAGAAACCTTCGTAGGCCACCCAGCCGAAATCGGCAGCCGCAAAGGCCAGCCATTCGTCCTGGCGGTTCACATAGTCGTCCACCACCACCAGCCGCCCCGGTGGCAGTTTGCCGGCCTGTCGTGACAACAGGCTGCGAACCTCGTCGGTCTGGCGCCCGACAAAAAGCAATTGCGCATCGGCCGGGAAAACAGGATGGCTGGCGATGTCGAGCAAGTGGGCAACACCCTTGCGCATGTCGATGGAACCAAACAGCAACACGACGGACGACTGGGGCCGCAGGCCATAGCGCAAGCGTGCCTCTGCCCGGCCGCCAAGGCCTTGCAGGTCTGACGGGTCTTCGGCGTAGCAAAGCCGCTGGTAGCCGGCGGGCTGGTGCGCAGCCACCCAGTCCAGCAAGCTCGCATCGATGGTCACCAGCCGCTGCAGCCGCGGGTGGCGCAGCAGCTTCAGGAACAACCAGCGCTTGAGCGCGCGGTGTCTGGCCGGGGGCGCCACAACACCTTGTTCTGGCCAATGGAAGTCTGGGCGCATCACGATGCCCGCGAACGGCGTGTGCCCGAAAGGTGATCCCAGCAGCGCAATCGCATAGCTGACGTAATCCATGTAAGGCAGCACCACAAGATCACCGCGTTGGGCTGGCATAAGGGCCTGCCAATGGCGCCGAACAAGCCGCCAATAGGCAGGCTGAAGGCGAAAGCCGTCAGCGCCGCGAACCTTCTTCTCAAACGCCGCCTCGCCGGCTATCTGCTGAACTTTCAACCGCCCGTTGGCGGCGGCCACGGCGGCTTGGGTGCCGGGATGTTGCAATGCGCCAGCAAAGGTGCTCAGGCTGATTGTCCAGCCGGGCGGCACTTGTTCGATGAGCCGGCGAACGTATTGCATGCGATGGCCGTCGGCGCGCGGCTCGATCAGGTGCACATGCATCAAGCCCTCCAGTCGCGGCGCAACGCAAAGGCCACCACCAGCAGCGCCAGCATCGAACCCGCACCCTGCGACAACACCAGCCCCAGGGCCGTCGGCAACTGCACCACCGCCAGCAAGGCACCGCATGCAAATACGCTGGTCGCCAGCAACACAGACCACGGTCTGTTGATGGCGGTCAGCGCAGCGATGCCGACAGCATTCAGTGCCTGCATCGGCGCCAGCAGTGCCAGCCACCACAACAACGTCCAGTGCGCAGCGAAGGCCTGGCCGAAGCCGCGCATGGCCAGCGGCGCAACCACGGCCAGCGCCAAAGACAACAACAACGAAGACACTGCCGACCAGGCCATGACGCGGCGCAGGCCACGGGCCAGGCCGGCGCGGTCGTGTGCGCCATGTGCAGCGGCCAGCACCGGCACGATGGCGCTGGCGCTCTGAACAGCGACGAAAATCAGCAGATTGCGAAATTGTTGCGTGGCCTGAAACAAGCCCACATCGGCATAGCCGCCGGGTTGACGGCCAACGATGGCGAAGCTGATGAGCAGCACGGGCCCGACCAGCATGCTGGCCAACATGGAAGGCACGCCAAAGTTCAGCAACTTGGCAAGGTCGCCGCGTGTCGGGCGTTGCCAGTGCACGCCGCCTTCTGCCATGGCCAGGGCCAGTGCACGCCGCCCCAGAAGCCAGCGCAACAATTCTGTGCAGGCCAGGCCGAGCACGAAGCCGGGCACGCCAAACTGCCACGCGCCGAAGACTTGCAAGGGCAGGCCGATCAAGCCCGACAGCACGTTGCTGGCCGCCGTGGCGCGAAAGGCCTCAAAGCCCATCAAGCCCCCGACCTGGGCCTGCGCCACCAGGCTGAAGATCAACAAGGGCACGGCAGCCACCAGCGGCACCACCAGGTCGGCAGACGCGAGCGGCCCGCGTGCCAGCCACGGTGCCAACGCCGCCAAGATAGCGCCGCCCAGCAAAGCAGAACCCCATGACCAGGCCGCCGTGGCACCCAGGATGCGGCCGGTGTACGCGGGCTGGCCGCTGCGGCTGGCCGCAATGAAGCGGCTGGCCGTCGTGCCCACGCCCAGCCCGGCCAGGGTGCCCATCATCGCCACCACCTGCTGCACGACGCCCACCTGTCCGAAAGCCTCGGCCCCGAGCAGGCGCGCGGCGAGCATCGTGGCCAGCAGACCCATGCCGCGTGCGACAACCGCAGAGCCCATGGACCACAAGGTTCCGCGGGCCAGCCTGGCGCCCACGCCCTGGCCACGCAGGCGCTGCAACAAGCCCGCCAGCAGCGATTCAGCAGCCATGGCGGGGCTTTTCTGCAGCACCATGGCTTTCGCGGCGAAGCGGGCTAACGCGCATGGGCCAGTCGAACCAGCTCGCCAGCCCACTGCCCGAGTACGCGTTCGCGCGCCAGTCCGTCAACAGCAAAGCGGCGGGCTTCACGGCCCAGGCGCTCGCGCTCTGGCCGGTTGCCCGCCAGGCTGCGCAATGCCGCCGCCAAGGCAGGCGCATCGGCGGGTGGCACCACCAGCCCGCAGCCTTGCACGACGCGGGCCATTTCGGTGCCGGCTGCGCAGGTGGCCACGACGGGCCGACCGCTGGAAAGCATGCCACTCAGTTTGGAAGGCAGCACCAGGTCTTCGGCGGCGACATCCTGCGGCAGCAGATGGATGTCTGCCAACCCCAACAACTCACCCAGGCGCGCCAGCGGCTGCAGCGGCATGAAGTGCACTCGGGCAAGGCCTGCACTTTGCAATTGCAGTTCTGGCTTCAACGGGCCGTCGCCGCAAATCACAAAGTGCATCTGCGCTTCATCGGCCAGCAGCCTGGCCACTTGGGGCATCAGCTGCAAGCCCTGCTTGCTGCCCAGCGTGCCCGAGAACAGCACCACCACCGCGTCATCGGGCAGGCCCAGTTCGCGGCGGTAAGCGCTGGGCGCAAGCAGCGGCCTCACGGCCTGCACGTCGACCCAATTTCTGAACAAGGTCAGGCGGTCTGCTGGCACACCCTTGTGGGCGGCACGTTCCAGCATGCGTTGCGAGATGGACGAAACACGATCAAAACGCCGAAAGACAAACCGCTCAGCAGCCAACACCGCCCGCTTCAGCCAGCCGCCTTTGAGCAGGCCCATGCTGAAAGCCACGTCGATTTCAAAATCCTGCAAGTGCAGCCAGGTGCGCGCACCGGCCAGGCGGGCAGCCAGCAACAAGGCCGGGGCACAGGTGAAGAACGGCGCCACGGCGACGCAGACCTGCGGACGCCATGTCAGGCCCCACCACAGCAGCAAGGGCGCCGACGTGATGGCAAAGCTGCCCAGATGCAGCACACGCGCCAGGCCGCCGGCCCGCTTGGGCACCCACAGCGGCGCCCGCCACACGCGCACGCCGGCCAGAGTCTCGCGGCAGTAGGGCCGGCCGCGGTACTCGGGCGCCACCCGCCACGCCGGGTAGTAGGGCGGGGCCGCCACCACGCGCACTTCGTGGCCTTGCGCGGCCAGCCATTCGGCCATGTCACCCGAGTACTTGCCCACGCCGGTAAGTTCTGGCGCGTAGTTGGCAGAACAGATGAGAACCTTCACGCGCGCAGCGGCGCAGCGGCGCAGGCTGACGGTGCGCCGCTGCGCCCAGGCAACGTGAACATCACAGCCGCTTCAGGGCGCGCGCGGCACGCCAATGAACGATTCGCGCGCAGCCTGCGGCATCTGGCCCAGGAACTCACGCACAAAGCGGTCTTGCAGTGCAAACGACTCGGTGGCGTCGGGGTTGATCTCTGACACCCGGAACAAAAGGCCGTCGGGAATGTAGCCACGCAAGCCCAGCGAGACACGCGCCATGTTTTGTTCTATCGAGCCACGAACCACGCGGTCGCCGGCACGTATCCAATAGGTCAGCGGCTCGATGCGCCGGCCCATTTTGGCCACGATGCGCATCACCGGCAGGGGCTGGGCGCCGTTCAGCATCATGTTGTCTTTGTTCATCGACACCAGATCGAAACCCTGGGCCGGATAACAGACCTCGGGCTTGTGCACCTGGGTGGCCCGTGACTGGTTGGAACCGTAGGCCAAAGACACCATCACGCGGCGGCCGCTGGCCTGGTCGATGTAGACCTTGGTGACGATCTCGTCGTAAATCGCGTCCAGCGTTTCCTGCTGCTGGGGGTTGATGACGGCGGTGGACTGCTCGGCCGCCAGCTGCCAGCCACCGAAGCTGGCAGGAAACAGCGTGTTGTATTTGACGGTGGCCGTTTGGTCTGACCAGTGTTTGGTGGGTGTCATCCACCAGGCCAGCAGCGAGGCCAGCACCATCAACACGCCCAACAAGCGAACGCGCACGGCCTGGCTGGCCAGCGGGTTGACATCCACAAAGCTGTTCATGGTTCAGGCCCTCTTGGGTTCGGGCATGCCGCGGCCGAAGACCAGGCGCAGCAGAGAGTCGGCAGCCAGTGTCAAGGCCAGGGCGCTGAAGAACAGCACAAAGCCGGCGAACTCGTGCAGGAAACCCTGGCCCGCTTCGTCGCCCAGGTAGAACGTCACCAGGCACAGCACGACCACGCGTATGACGTTGGCCGACATGGAGATGGGCACGATCAACAGCGCCAAGCCGACGTTGCGGCCCAGCGACTGGTAGCGCACCAGATTCAGGTACAGCAAACCCAGCGCTTCCAGGGTGAACAAGGTGCGCAAGCCGGCGCAGGCGTCGGCCACCAGCATCTGGTACTGCCCCACGTAAAGGATGACGCCGACGCGCGCCACCGGGTAGCCGGCGGCATGCATCAGGTTTTCGGCCAGATACGACACCGCCGTTTTCATGGGCAGCGTGACGGGGTCTACAAAGGTGCCGGGCAGGGGCACCATGAAGAGCATGAAGAAGAACGGGAACCACGCCTCTTTCAGCACCTTGGGCCCGTACAGCAGCGAAGCAATGCCCATCACCAGCGGTATCAGCGAGACCGCTTCGCTCTGGATGATTTGCTGACTGCGGCCGAAAACGTAGAGCAACAAGGCCACTGCCACCAGCAGCCACGCACCGACGTTGCGCTGCGCGCCCGCTTGACGCGGGGTGGGCCGCAGTTCTGCCCACTTGCGTTGCAAAAGCCAGACCGCGATGGCCAGCACCAGCGGGCCATGGGCGTTGTCGTCAGAAAGCCAATAGCCCCTGAACAGGTCGATGCCGGTGGGCACATACATGGCCAGCGCACCCACGATCAGGGGCGCAACCGTCCACCAGGGGGCCCAGCGCGGGGCGGTGATGCCAATCGTCATCAAACACTACTCCAGAGCGGCAACGGCCCTGGCCGCAGCCAGGGGTGCCGACACCATGTGGCGGGGCTTGACAGGCCGGCAGGGCGAGCCCGTGCAGACCATGCCCGCGGGCAAATCACGAAAGACCGAACTGCGCGCGCCCACCACCGCAGCATGTGCCACATGGACACCGGGGCCGACGTACACGTCGGTGCCGATCCATACCTGGTCGTCGATGCGGACAGGGCGCGCTCGGATAGGGAAAACGGGGTCAAGGTGGTCATGGTCGGCCGCGCAAACATAGGACCGCTGGGACACCACGCTGTGGCTGCCAATGTGGATGTTGCCCAGCGAGTACAGCACGACATCGTCGCCTATCCAGGATGCGTCACCGACAACCACCTTCCAGGGGTAGGTGATTGTCGCGCTGGGCCGCACCAGCACACCAGCCCCCACCCGCATGCCGAACAGCCGCAGCAGGCCGCGCCTGAAGCCGTAAGCAAACTGCGGCGACCAGCGGAACAGGCTGGCCTGCACCAACCACCAAAGCTGCACCACCAGTGCAGAGCGGCCCCGAAACCCCGCTGGCAGCTTGAACCGCGCGAGGTCTTGGTAGGCGTTGGTCTCAAGGCTCATGCGGCAACGCCTTCGGCCATGCGCGCCATGCGGGCCACGATCTGGCCCGCACGCCAAGAATGTTCGCTTTGCAGCGCCTGGAAGGCCTGGTGGGCGGCCTTTCGCCGGTCCACCCAGGCGGGCGCTGCCTGGCCCGCCCAGGCTTGCAAAAGCTGCCCGGCAAGCTGCACAAACTGCTGGTCGTCGGTGAACACAGCACCGGCCGCTGCGGGCAGCACATCCTGGATGCAACCACGGGCATTGGCCACCACGGGCACACCCATGCTGAGGGCTTCAAGAATCGTCACGGGCTCGGCTTCGTTGGCGTAGAAGGTGGGGAAGACCAGCACGTCGATACGGTCCAGAAACCGCTGCTTGTCGGCGCCATACACCGCACCCAGGTGCCGGCACCAGGGGCGCGCAGCCAGCTCGGCCGCAAAGCGCACGGCAATCTCTGGCGCCACCGGCCCGGCGACCAAGGCCTGTACCGGCACACCGCGCTTGAGCAGGGCATCGCCTAGCTCGAAGAAGGCCCAGATGCCTTTGGCCGCCGTGATGTTGGACAAGAAGCCCAGGCACAACGGGCCTTCGGGCACGCGTGTGGCGCAGGCGTTTGCGGCGGGCAAGTACGCAGCGTTGGACAGCACATCAACCTGTTGGCGCGGTATGCGGTATTTGGCCGTCAGCGCTTCGGCCATGCAGTCGCACAAGGCTATATGCCTGGCCTGGCGCAGCAACCCCAGCACCCAGCGTGCGTGCCAGGGCTGCTGCCGCAGGTAGGCAAAGCTGTGGTGGTGCACCAGCACCGGCCGGCGCCACAGACGTGCGGCCAGCAGATAGGGCAGGTCTTTCAACTGCCCCAGCCCCCCCGACAGACCGATGTACAGCCCGCTGCCGGCTGGCGACCGCAACAGGCTGCGCAGGAACGACCCCAACAAACCCAGCGCATGCACCGTGCTGCCGAAGCTGCCTTGACCGGCGAGCGGCGCGCGGTTGAAAACCGCGACGGTACCGGCCGCCTGGAAGCGCGCCAGCATGGCGCCGTTGATGACCGAAAAGCCATGCACGGGCGGGGGCAAGGGGCCGACGAAAAGGATCATGACCGCACCTTCACCGCGCCGTGCCCAGCATGCTGACGCAACCGGCCAGGATGTGTTCGGCCGCATGCCTGGGCGTGTAGGCCGTCATGTGCTGTTGGCACGCGGTGGCCACGGCAGCGGTGGTGCCCATGGTGTCGGTCATTCGCACCAGGCCGCCGTGCAACGCTTGCGCATCGCCCGCTGCGTAGGCAAAACCCGTCACACCGTCCACAACGAGTTCGGGCCGGCAACCGCAAGATTCGCTGACCAACACCGGGCAGCCATGGTGCAGGGCTTCGTTGACCACCAGGCCCCAAGGCTCGCTGGTGCTGGGCAACACCAGGCACAGTGCGCGCGCGTACTGGTCGGCCAAACCTTCGATGTCCATGGCGCCGGTGAATTCGACGCTGCTGCCCAGCCCCAGCGCTGCGGCCTGTGCGACAAGCATGTCGCGCTGCGGACCCGCGCCCACCAGCACCAAGCGCGCCGCAGCGCGTTCAGCGCGAAATTGCTGGAAGGCCTTCAGCAAGGTCGGCAGATCTTTTTCGGCCGACAAGCGCCCGACATAAAGCACGCGCGCTTCAGGCGCCAGGGCCCTGGCCGCCACACGGCGCGCCAGGGCCTGTGCTGCGTCGAAGCCCAGCGGCAAGGCCGCCGCCTGACAGGGCTGGTAGATGCGGGCAGCAGCGACGCCGTTGGCGCGCAGGTATTCGGCGCTGCGTTGGCCATAGCCAAAAAAACCATCGCAGTTGATGAAAAACAAGCGCTTGAGCAGGCCTTTGACGAAGCCGCGAGGACGGTCTTGTGCCGTGCTGTCGCAAAACACCGCACGGCGTTTGCGGGTCAGCATGCAGGCCAGCAACATCGACCAGTATTCGAGCCGGTGGTAGCCGGGCAGCACCACCAGCCTGGCCGGGCTGCGCGCTACGTGCCGCGCCAGCGCCCAGACCAGGCGCCGTGTGGGTACAGCGTCATAAGCGCCTTTGAAGACCAACTCGAAGGGGTAGCGGTGATAGCGCATGTCCACCCCCGATAGAGCGGCGCGCTCACCGTCGGTTTCGGCGATCTGCACAAAACCAATGCGCGGGCCTTGCGCCAGGCTCAACTCGTTCAAGGCAGAGAACACCGCGCCCTTGTATTTCGGCCAAACGATGTTGTGATAGACCGCGACCTGTTGCGTCATGCGCTGCGCAGGCTGGGCACACGGAGGCGCTTGTCTGCCTTCACGCCAGCACTTGCGCAGTGGCCACAGGGCGAGGCTTGCGGGCCGCACCGACGTTGAACAAGGCGATCAACATACGGCTGAACACAAATGCAGCCAATGCACCACTGCCGTAGGCGAACGCAATCATCATTGAGCCGCGCAGCAGAAACACCAGAAAGAAAGCCAGGTAGATGGCAATCGCCTGGGACATGGGCGCACGGCCGGGTGCTGCCCAGCGCTCGATGCCCTTGACCACCGCAGCCAGCGCGGTCGCATAAGCCACCACACCGAGGTAACCAAAATCAAGAAAGCCCTCGGCAATCAATGGCGCAGACAGGTTGTTGAACCACATCGTATAAAACGTCATGAGGTAATTGCCGATCTCAATGCCGGTTGCCAGCGGCTTGCCTGACCACCAGCCACTGGGCACATAGAACAACAGCGCTCCCATCAACTGCTTGCCGCCAGACAAGCCATTGCGGCCGGCCATTTCGATGGCACTGTAGATGTTGGCCCACGCGTCGTAATGCGTGGTCAGGAAATGGTCGGCCATGAAATCCCACGCGATATTCACCTCGTTCAGATACCGCCAGGGGATGGTGGTCAGCAGCGCAGTCACGGGGAACAGCACCAGCAGCACGCCAGAAAGCCAAGCCACCTGCACCCCTTTGCGCTGAAATTGAGGCCTGAAAAGCAAGAACAAGACAGCCAGGTACACCGGCCCCAGGCCGTTGCGTTTCTCGGTGCCAGGGTTCTGCGTGGCCATCACCAGACCGAACAAAAGCACGAGCAGCAAGACGTGCAGAAAACTGCGCCTGGCGCTGCTGGATTTGAAATCTGCCAATGCAATCAGGAACAGCGCAGTCGGCACAAAGAACAGAAATTTCCGGGAAGCCAGCAATACGGGTGTCAAACCATGGTCGTTGGTGCTGGCGCCAATGAAAGGCACGGAAACGAGTGTGATGAACCCGCAAAAGGCGATCAGGGCCGCCAGCGCAAACACGCTGATGACCGGGGCCGTTGTGGAAGGCTTGACGTTGACAGGCTCAGCCGCCACTGGTTTGAACACCGTCACACGGCACAGCAAGTACACCGCAATGAACAGGCTGCACGCCAGATTGGTTTCGATCAACAGGTCGGGCCGTGCGTGGGTGGTATTGACCAGCTTCAAGCCCAGGACCAGCACCTGAACAATGGGCGCGACGAGCAGAAACATAAGCCCGAAAACGAATACGGAAGCGTCAGCCGCAGAGTTGGAGCGCCCGTGGATGGCTTGCGCGCAGTGCAGCGAAGTCGCCAAACCCAGCACCAGGAACGACAAGGCCACATCGCCCGTCAGTGCTTCGGCAAAGCACACAAATACGGCAGTCGCAAGCAACGGCAATGCAGCCACCGCGATTCGGGCCACGGTCATGCCGTGCCGGGTCTTGTGCAGGGTCATGGGTGAAAAGCTCGCATTGAACTCAGCGGAAGGCGCGCAACATTGCAGTGGCTTTGTTCGGTGTTGCGCGGACCCGCTGCGCCGGTGTGCAGAGCCGGCCGTCAGTGGTCGTTGGTGACCACGCCGACAATCTTGGCGGCACTGCCCGCCAAGTTGCCGGTCAGCGACTGCAGGGCGTCCAGCCGTGAATGCTGGCTTCGGGCGACGATCAGCGCGCTGCCGCAGCGCACCGCCGTGACGGCAGCGTCGGCGCCGTATTCCGCTGCGGCGGTGTCCAACACCACATGGTCAAATTTGCTGGCCATTTCACGCATCAACATTGCAAATGCGGGCCGCTCCAGCAGTTCCAGCGGGTTGGGCGGCGGCGCACCGGCCGCCAACAAATACAAATTGGGCACACCAGCCACCTGCTGGACAACCGATTCACCTGTGCGCCCGAGCAAGATGCGCGACAGGCCACTTGAGCCATCGACACCAAACACCGCGTGCTGGCGCGGGCCCCGCAAATCGGCATCCACGAGCAGCGTGCGCCCACCCAATTGAGCCAACACGATGGCCAGATTTGCAGCAATGTAGGTTTTGCCGTCTTGCCGGTTGGGCGATATCACGGCAATGGCCCGCCGTGCTTCGCCTTCCACCGCGGTACGCATCACGATCTGCGAACGCAGGCCGCGGAATGCCTCGGCCTGCGGTGTAAACGGGGCATTCAGTGCCACCAGTTCCGGACTCAGGTCACGCCGCTCCGGGCTGGCGTAGGGGTAATTGAACTGCTGGGCCAGCGCGGACAGCACATCGTCGGCATTGACATAGCCCAGCGCAATCGCCGCTTCACCAAAACGCAGCCCCTTGGCCTGTTGAAAGGCGAGGATTTTCTCGACCTGTTCGGCACTCAGATTCCGCGTGTCGCGGATGATTTCCCCAAGCGTTCTTTCAGGTGCTTCCTGTTCGTCTTTGGATGGGCTTCGTGAGAGGGGCGGCGCTTCGCTGACTTGCGGCGGTGGGGCTTCTGGAATGTTGTATTTCGACATTTTCATTACGCGCTTTTGCCGGAACCAGCGGGCGAAGCCAACAGCCTTCGCTGCATGGCCAATTTAGACGAACCAGGCAACAGCCTTCGCGCAGGCTTGGGAATGTTGCCAATGATGGGCAGGCCCAGTGCTTCGACAATGTCCGAAGGCAGGCGCAACCTGCGATCAACGCCTTCGACACCCAATGCGACGGCCACCGCCAATGCCAAGCCGAGGATGCTGCCCAGCGCCGTGTTCAGCAGGACACGGGGTGAAGCGTGCTGGTTGGGGGCCCGTGCTTCACTGAGCAAGGCCATGTTGGTCTGGTTGGTCTGGCTTTCCATGCTGCTCTGGTTGGAACGCATCGCAATCTGCTCGTACAGGCGCTGTGCGTTTTCGGCTTCGCGCTGCAACACCAAGCCTTCATCGCGAATGGCCTTGAGTTTGAGAACCTTGGCGCGCTGTAAATCCAGCGCGGCGCGAAGCTCAACCTCCCTTTGCTTGCTGATCGTGTTGCTGACGCCCACACCGCCCACCACGCGGCGCGTTTCGGCTTCGATTCGCGCCTTGATTTCAGCGGCGCTTGCGCGGGCCTCGACCATTTGCGGGTGGCTTTCGCCAAACCGGGAACCCAATTCCTGAAGGCGCGCCTCAGACCGCGCCAGGTCTGTTTTAAGCCCTGCTATCAGCTGGTTGTTCAAGACCTCTTGCATCTTGTCGGCGCTTTGCGACTGCGCCTGGGCCTGTCGAATCCCTGACTCGGCGCTTTGCGACTGCAACACCACCAACTGCGTCGACAACTCGTTCAGCCGGGTCGTTTCCAAGTCGAACCGCTCGTCAATGGAAATGATGCTGTTGTCGCGCTGGTAAGAGGTGGCTTTGGCCTGAGCACTTTCCAGTTTCTCGCGCGCTTCCTTGGCCCGGGTATCGAAGAAATTCGAATACTGCTTGGCAGGATCGACCCGCAACTCAAGGGCCACTTGAAGGTAAGCCGTCGCAAAAGCATTGGCCAACACCGCAGCAAATTTAGGGTCTGGCGAGCGATAGCTGATCGAAATGACCCCAGAAGCGCGCGAAGGCCGGGCCTCCAGGCTGCGCTGCAGCGTTTCTGCCAACCACAACTCGAAATCGCCCCTGCCGCCTGTGGAATCCTGCCACTGGGTGCGGGTTTGAGCGTTCTCCATGAGCTTGAGGTTGCGAACCACGCGGGTTGCAACACGGTCGCTCTGGATGATGTCGACCTGCGTCTCGATCATCGCCGGCGTCGGACCGCCTGCGCTCAAGAGCCCACCCAACGGGTCGCCCTTGACATCAATGACCACCGAGGCCGTGGCGCTGTAGGTCTTGGTCAACATCAAGCTGACCACAAGCGTGCCGCCGGCGATCAGCAAAAATACCGCCGTTGCGATGATCCAGCGCGCACGCAGGATGGCCAGAAATTGTTTGAAGTTCATCTGACGGTGCCTTTAGAACAAGCTCTCGCGCACAAACACCACATCACCATCGCGCAGCTTTTCGGTCATGGTTGCGTCCATGACTTTCACGCTGCCGTCGGCTTCCTTGCGGTGTACGCGCACGCCACGTTCGGTGCCGCGCTGGGTCAAGCC
>JANMJI010000380.1:0-6273 GCA_031371275.1 Betaproteobacteria bacterium | reverse complement strand
GCGTGCTTGATCCCTGGATGCCCATCGACATGAGAGCGATCAACAAAGCGCCTGCGGCAGGTAAAAATGCAAACGCCGCCCGGTTTCCCGTTGAAAAAAAAGAAACCTCGATTCACTCACTGAACGCAACGGCGAATTCTTTTTCGTACAGCGGACTGGCGCCAATTCTTTTTGACCCGACCAATTTTCGATTGCCTGCATTAGCGATAAGCACCCAGAACGAGACGCAGAGCCAAACTCTTTTGGCGCAGGTAATCTTTGGCGGCAAAACGACTGCTGGAATTGCTCGTCGTGAGGTTCTGATGCCGGCAGGAGTGTTGCGCCGACGCGCGAGCGCGCCGCAACTTTTAGCGATGCGTTCACAGCGCTTCCTGGAGGCGGCTGCGTTGATGCAAAAACAAATTCTCGAGGTAGCGTTGAAGCAATTCGTGTACGGGAACCCTTCGCCGAGAAAGGACCGCCCCTTTGTAGCCGGCGCGGTTGAGGAATGGTTGAAACGCTTTGAGCTTCTAGTCGATGACGTTTTTTTCTCCGTGCTTTTCGAGGCTGTTGAGAAGAACATGTTGGATGAGGAGTCGGCCGTTGCTTGGTTCCAAGTTTTGCTGCCCATCGGGCAATCGGTTTTTAATGCTGGCCTGGACGCACTTCCCAGCTCGAATGGCGCAAGACTGATGGCGCGTGGGCGCGCGCAGCGCAGCTTCGATGGCGCACTTAGAAAGCACTTTGGCGGCCTCATGCAGTCCGCGCCCGAACTCAGCTTCGAGGACCACGATGACACTGCCCACTGAGCAACCTGCGCGCCCGCCGCGCGACCCGATTGCAGCTATTGCATTGCAGCTCGCCTCGCCGCACACCCCGATGGGCCTGCTGGCCACGCTGCGCCGTTTTGATCCGATGAAACAAGGGCGCCAAAGTTTGTTCGAGACCACCCAGGTGCTGATGCAGGCCGACGTACATCCGGGCGAATTGCACGACCGCTGGGCCTTGGTGGTGCATTGCCTGGCTTTGGTTCGGGGCGCGCACAACGGCCACAGCAACCCTGGTGCAGCGATGGCCGCCATGCAATTCAGCGAGACCCGGCTGCGCCAATTGGTGCAGGCCGACGCCGCGTTGTTGTTCGACTTGATGCCACGTTTGGCGCGCCGCCTGGCGGCACACGGCCGGGCGGTGAACTGGTGGCCCCTGGCCTTGATGGTGCTGCACACCGGCCGTGACGAACCGCGGGCCGACACGGCGCGCTCTGACGTAATTGCCGGTTACCTGGGTGCCACGGCCCGCCTCGCCGACACCGAAAGCGTTTGACCGCAACGCCCACTACCGCCGCACTGCGCCTGCTCAAACAACCTGGGAGAAAACCTTGTCATTGCCGCACAAAAGATTCATCCAAATCCACAGCCTGGCCAGCTATCCGGCCGTGCTGCTGAACCGCGACGACTCCGGCATGGCCAAGCGCTTGCCGTTTGGCGGCACCACGCGCACGCGGGTGTCGTCACAGAGTCTGAAGCGGCACTGGCGCTTTGCTGGACAAGACAATCACGAAGACGCTGCCCGGGTGCCGTTTTCATTGCAGAGCCTGGGTTTGCCAATGGGCGAAAGAAGCAAAGACATCATGAAATATGCCGTGTGGCCCGCGCATGCGGCGGCGGCAAGCGCGGTGCATGCAAGCGTATGCGAAGCACTGGAAAACGAGATGTTGCTGCGCTTGTACGGCGACAAGGCCGCAGACGCAAAGACCCGGCAAGCGCTGTTTTTCGGCCACCCGGAAGTTGAGTACCTGCGCACTGTCGCGCTGGACCAGTTGGCGTTGGCGGCGGCCACGCCAGCGCTGTGCAACCCCAGCCCGCAGCCTGACAAAAAGGCGCTTAAAGCCTTTGCTGAACTGTTGAGAGAGAACCTGAAACCCTTGCGCGACAACCTTCGGGCGCTGGCGCTGGGTGCCGGTTTGGAATCGGCCTTGTTCGGCCGTATGGTTACTTCAGACACGGCGTCGAACAAGGACGCGCCCGTTCATGTGGCGCACGCTTTCACCGTACACGCCATGGAACGCGACCTGGATTTCGCCACCGCGGTGGACGATCTTCGCAACCGCGACGAAAGCGCCGATGCGGGTTCGGCCGGCATGTTTGATATCGAATTGACCAGCGGACTGTTTTACAGCTACGTCAACATCGACGTAGTGTTGCTGGTGGCCAACTTGTCGGGCAATGCCGAGGATGCTGGCGCAGTGCTGGGCCGCCTGGTGCAGTTGATTGCACGGGTGTCACCCGGCGCCAAGAAAGGCTCCACCGCGCCGTTCGCCCACGCCGAATGGTTGATGGTGGAAGCCGGTAATGACCAACCACGTACCCTGGCCAATGCCTTCAGGCATGCGGTGCCGTTGCAAGGCAATGTGTTTGAAGCAACCATGGCCGCGTTGCAGGCCCATCTGGATCAGCTTGATGCAGCCTATGGCGTGCAGACCCAACGCCTGCAACTGAGCGTGACGCCGCCCGCGTTGCACAACGTGGACGTTCTCAACCTGCAATCGATCGTGGCCTGGCTTCAGTCACAGCTTCAAGCCCAGCCGGTGCCGGCCTGAGCCCCATGGCCACCCACTTGCTGCTGCGGCTGGAAGGGCCGTTAATGTCTTTCGGCACGCTGGCGGTAGACCAACACCGCCCCGTGCAGCGCTGGCCGGCGACTTCGATGTTGACCGGCTTGTTTGCCAACGCACTGGGGTGGAAGCGCACCGATTGCGACAGCTTGCAGCGCTTGCAGGCCCGGCTGCGATGGGCGGTGCGCCTGGACCGCCCCGGCGTGCCGCTGACCGACTACCAGACTGCTGAATTGCGCAAGGGCGAACGACGCGGCTGGACGACGCGCGGCGTGTTCGAAGAAGGCAGCTTCGTCGGCACGCACCAGATCTGGCGTGACTACCGCGCAGACGCGTCAGTGGCCTTGGCCTGCGGGCTGGATGACAGCGAAGCGGCGCCCACCTTGCAAGCGTTGGCGGCGGCCATCCAGCACCCGCAACGGCCCTTGTTTTTAGGGCGCAAGTCGTGCCCACCATCCAGCCGGCTGCTGCTGGGCATGACCGATATGCCGGACGCATTTCAAGCCCTGAAGCAGATTCCGCGTGCTGCCGACGCTTCAGTTGAACTGGCGGTGTTTTTCAACGAGCGCGCGGCGCCCGTGCCGGCAAATGCACAGCGCCACCGGGTCAGCGACGAACGCCTGTTTTCATTGGACGTGCACGCCGGGGCACAGTGGATGTACGAAACCACTGACGCGGGCAACGTGCAGGCGCAAGGAGCCAGCGCGTGATCGACCTGAACCTGCTGCGCCTGCAACCCAACCCGCAAGCGCTGGCCACCTGGGCTGCCAGCACCGGCCAGCGCGCCTTGTTGGCCGACATGGGCTACGCCGTGCACGCCGCTTGCAAAGCCGTGTTGGGCACGGCGGCGCCCAAGCCGTTTTATCTGCGCAGCCGCAACGGCAGCCAAGAGCTGATCGGCTACACAGATGCATCGGTTGAAGACATCCAGCGCGCCGTGCAACTGAGTCTGGGCGCTTCCGATGCTGCCGCCGCGTTGGGTGCCGCAAGCCTGGTCATCAAAGCCATGCCCAACAACTGGCGGGTGGGTGAACGCTTCAGTTTCGAAACGCGCGTGGCTCCCGTGTTGCGCAGCCGCGCGCAAGAAATGGGGCGTTACGTGGAAGTAGACGCCGCCTTCCACCCCCAGTTCAGCGGCCAGACCCCGGGCGACCGGCCAGCCGCCTACCAGCGCTGGATGCAGGCCGAGCTGGCCCGTGCGGGCGCAGCCGAATTGCTGACCATGCGCATGCATTCTTTTGAGCTGACTGGCATGGCCCGGCGCAACCAAGCACAGCCCGGTGGGCAACGCCATGTGGTGCGCGGTTTGTTGCCTGACCTGTGCGTGCGCGGCGAATTGCGCGTGCTGGCGCCGGCTGCATTCCATGCCCTTTTGGCACGGGGTTTGGGCCGCCACCGCAGCTTCGGCTTTGGCTGCGTGCTGCTGGCCCCGGCCGGCGCGATGCAACAGGGGGCTTGATGCTGAAGGGCCGGCTTGGGCTTGAGCGCCTACAGATCGCGCATGCCGATCGGCATGGTGTGCTGTACCTGGACCGTGGCAACTTCAGCATTCAAGACGGCTGTTTGCATTTCATCTCGGCCGGTGGCGCGTTAGCGCCAGGCGAGTACCAGTTGCCGCACCAAACACTGTCGGCGTTGTTGATAGGCCCGGGTACCAGCGTCACCCACGACGTGTTGCGCCTGTTGGCCCGCCACGGCACCATGCTGGTGGCGGTGGGCACCGACGGCACGCGCATCTATACCGCGCCGGCGTTGGGGCCCGACCGTTCCGACATTGCACGCGCGCAAGCCCGCGCCTGGGCCGACGAGAAAACGCGCATCGCCATTGCACGCAAGATGTACGCGCGTCGCCTGGGCGAAATCTTGCCGCATAAAGACATCACGGTGCTGCGCGGCATTGAAGGTGCGCGTGTCAAGGAAAGCTACAAATTGCTGGCTAATTCATTCGGCCTGGCATGGAAAGGCCGGCGCTACAGCCGCGAGCACCCTGATGAGGCCGACGCTGCCAACCAGGCCATCAACCACGCGGCCACCGCTGTGCAAGCGGCAGCGGCTATCGCGGTGACGGCCTTGTCAGCGCTGCCCCAACTCGGGTTCATTCACGAAGACTCGGACCAATCGTTTGTACTTGACGTGGCCGATCTTTATCGCGAAACAGTCACCTTGCGACTGGCGTTCCATGTGGCCAAACGCATCAAGGACGGCGAAGACCAGGCCATCGACAAACTGGTCAGGCACACGGCGGCGCGCGAATTCAAAAAGCAGCAACTCATCGCCACCATGATCGACGACATCAAGAGCCTGTTCGAGGTGAAAACCAATGAGCCTGACAGTGGTGATTACGCGTGATGTGGAAGACCGTTACCGCGGGCTGTTGGCATCGGCGATGCTGGAAGCATCAGCCGGGGTTTACTTCAGCAACGGCTTGAGTGCGCGTGCGCGCGACAAACTGTGGGGCATCGTCAGCGATTGGCACCAGCAATTGGCGCGCGGTTCGTTGACGATGCTCTTTGCGGAATCCGCCAGCGACGGCGGCGTGGCTGTGAAGAGTCTCGGCGCGCCCTCGCGCCGCGCAGTGCGTCTGGATGGTGCGCTGCTCATGCATCGGGTAAACGATTAGTTGTCGTTTGCCGGATTTAACAATCTGCAAGAGGATCAGTGGGTTAGGGTAAGGAGGCTGCCCCGCGTGAGCGGGGATGGGCCCGCGGCCAAAGCCACGCTAGACACTTTGCAGACGGCTGCCCCGCGTGAGCGGGGATGGGCCCTACTTTGGAGGCAGCAGCTACGACGCCTACTAGGCTGCCCCGCGTGAGCGGGGATGGGCCCCGTGGGCGCTGCGCGGCCGGCTGACAGGCGCTGGCTGCCCCGCGTGAGCGGGGATGGGCCCGGCCGGACGATGACCAAGGTGGCCAGCGCGCCGGCTGCCCCGCGTGAGCGGGGATGGGCCCGATGCCGACAGCCGGCCATCGCAGCCCGTCACGGCTGCCCCGCGTGAGCGGGGATGGGCCCGCTTCCCGCACCCACAGCCGATCTCCGGGTGCGGCTGCCCCGCGTGAGCGGGGATGGGCCCGAGGTTCTGGCAGCGGCGAAGAAGCAGCAGGAGGCTGCCCCGCGTGAGCGGGGATGGGCCCTGGTCAACGCCGTGGTGCAGAACAGCGGTGCGGGCTGCCCCGCGTGAGCGGGGATGGGCCCTCGTCGCGGGTCATGCCGCTTTGGTTCAGCACGGCTGCCCCGCGTGAGCGGGGATGGGCCCAGATGGGTGCGCATTACTGCAACCCCAAGAAGGGCTGCCCCGCGTGAGCGGGGATGGGCCCCGCATAGGTCAGGTGCTCGCGGCGGGATTGGCGGCTGCCCCGCGTGAGCGGGGATGGGCCCAAGCCAAGGCGCGGATGGCCAGGGCGTTGGACGGCTGCCCCGCGTGAGCGGGGATGGGCCTCTAGCGGCGCTTCAGCCTGACCCGGCGCCACCGGCTGCCCCGCGTGAGCGGGGATGGGCCCGAGTAGTTAGCCATCACGCGACCATGCCCGCCGGCTGCCCCGCGTGAGCGGGGATGGGCCCGCGCTTCACTCGCGGCCTTCACACCGCGCAGCGGCTGCCCCGCGTGAGCGGGGATGGGCCCCCACCAGGGCGTTGTAGTTGTCCGACCCCACCGGCTGCCCCGCGTGAGCGGGGATGGGCCC
>JANMJI010000398.1:0-3125 GCA_031371275.1 Betaproteobacteria bacterium | reverse complement strand
GGTGCTGGTGGCTGCGCCCGAAGGTGTGGCAGCACTCGAAAAGGCCCACCCCGACGTGCGTTGCTGGACCGCCGCCGTCGACAGCCACCTCAACGAAGTCGGCTACATCATCCCGGGCCTGGGGGATGCGGGGGACAAGATTTTCGGCACCAAGTGACGCGCTGACACCGCGTTTACACGTCAGAAACCGCACCGACAACTGGCTTCACGAAAACGTCACTTGGCAGGTTCATGCTGCGGCTCTTGACCCGAGGAGCGCGCCAATGAGCAAGCCATTTCGAATCTGGATGACCGGCTGTGTGGCCGTGGTGATGGCCGCGCTGGGCGCCGGCCGTGATGCTGCCGCAGTAGAAGCCGAGGGCATCAAACGCCTCAGCCGCTTCGGCGTGGCCGAGACAGTTCAGCGGCTGCAGGCCGGCGCGCCGTCGCACGGCTTCAGCGTGTTCACCAGCCTGCAACACGCGGCCACACGCAATGCGGCGTCGAGCACGGTGATCGTATTCGAGCCGTCGCGCGGCGGTACCCCCGTGTGGATGGAACTGGACAGCGCCACCCCGCGACTGCCCCTCACGCTGCGCGTGGTGCTGGACGCCGCAGGCAGCACCCAGGTGCTGATGTCGGACGCGTTGCCCGACGACTTGCCTGCTGAGGTGGCGCAGGACCTGGTTCAACTGCGAGGGCTGGTTTCTGACGCGTTGTCGTGAGGGCAGAAGCCGCGATCACCTGGTCTCTCGGGTCGTGGCATTGACTGAATGCTTGTCGGCACATCGGGTTTGCTGCACCGATACAAAGCGTCACCGTATGCCGAGGTTCATTGCGAACGCAGCCAATAGCAACGTGATGACTGCGAGCGCTGCGAGCGAGGCCCATTCGTGGCGGGTGAAGTCGCGGAACTGGGGTTTGAAAGGATTCAAGATGCTCCAGAACGAACGGCCCATCCGTTTCGTATGACGATACATCAGCAGGTTACCTCCAATGAGCCACAGGCAACCAGCGACTGACAAGAGAAGTACTTGAAGCCAAGTCAGCTGCGGGGCAACAATCTCGGCCGGCAGCTGGTTCCTACAGGGGGCAGTGAAGTCAACGGAGCCGCTGAAGTAGCCGAATCCAAAGAGGGCAAGTATGGGTAAAACAAATAGCGCAACGTTCAAGAGGTACGCGCGCTGCGACTTTGCCGTGAGCATTCGGATCCAAGCGAATGGCGCGACGATCATCGTTAGACAGAAGAGAGCGACGAATATGACATCTAGCATAAGAGGTTGAGGTGTGTGACGGCAACGAATAATGTTCATACGACGCCGACCCTCAGCAGATCGAAGGCACGTTGAAGCGTGGCGTCAGATAGGCGATGTTTGACTGAACCGCCGGGCCGGTGCCGAGATGGGCAGTGTAGGTTTCAGCGGGCCACGTTGGCAACGCCGATGCTGGCTACACCAGGCTGCGCAAAGGCAATGCGCTCGCACACCTGCAACCAAGGCGGCGTGCGACCGATGCGGTAGCCCCTATCCCATCGCTCCGCCGCTCAAGCCCAGCCAGCCGCCCCCACCACCGCACCAACCGCCACCAGCCACATCGGGCTGACCTTGCTGCGCAGCATCGCCAGCACGGTGACCACCACCAGCACAACACCACCCACGCTGCGGCGTGCGGGCTCGGCCAAGAGCCACCCAGTGGCCAGCAGCAGACCCAGCGTCAGCGGTGCCATACCGGTGGTGAAGGCGCGCACGCCGCGCGTCTCGCGGCGCTGCGCGCCCCAGCGCGTGGCCCACAGCGACAGCACGGTGGACGGGATCAGGATGCCGCTCATGGTGGCCAGTGCGCCCAGCGGGCCGGCCACGTTCCAGCCGAGCACGGCGACGAACAGCACGTTCGGGCCGGGTGCGGCCTGCGCGATGGCGATCGAGGCGTTGAACTGCGTGTCGCTGATCCAGTGCTGCTCGGTCACCAGGTAGCGGTGCATGTCAGGCGCGGTGGTGATGGCGCCGCCCACCGCCAGCAGGCTGAGCAGCATGAAGTGGCCGAACAGGGCCAGCAGGACCGCTGCGCTCATGCCGGATTGCGCGCCAGCCGGTGCCATGCCGTGGCCACCGCCACGCTGCCCAGGCCCAGCACCACCCACACCAGCGGCCAGCGCAGCACGGCGATGGTCAGGAAGGTGACGGCGGCAAAGCCCAGGCACAGGGCCAGGCCGAGCGCGCTGGCCTTCAGCGTGTTCAGCAGTTTGATGCCGGTGGCGATGATCAGCCCCGCCGCCACGGCGCCCATGCCGCGCAATGCGCCGCTGACGATCGGTTGGTCGGCGAACTGCGTGTACAGCGCGGTCAGCGTCAGCACGATGATGGACGGCACCAGCAGCATGCCGGTCAGCGCCGCGAAGGCACCGCGCAGGCCGAAGAAGCGGTCACCAATCATCAGCGACAGGTTGACGATGTTCGGCCCCGGCAGCACCTGTCCGACCGACAGCATTTCGACGAACTGCGCCGCCGACAGCCAGCGTTTGTGCTCGACCAGTTCGCGTTGCGCCACCGCCAGCACGCCGCCGAAACCTTGCAGCGCAAGCCGGTTGAAGGTGAAGAACAGGTCGGCCACCGACTCGGGTTTCAGCAGGTCGACGGCAACATCACTGGCCGGGGCGCGCCGGTTCATCGCGCCATTCCCGTTTCCATGCGCTGGCGGCCCACCCACACGCTGAGCGCAATGGCAGCCAGCACCGCCAGCAGACCCAGCCACGCCAGTGGCGCAAAACCGCCGTGGTCCAACAGCCAGCCACCGCCCGACGCGCCCGCTGCCTGCCCGAAGTACATGGCCGAGGTGTTCAGCGCCATCAACGCAGACGCCAGGGCGGGCGCCGACACACCCAAGCGCGCCTGCTGCGCCGAGTTGGCGGCGAAGCAGCCCAGCGCCCACGGCACCAGCACCAGCGCGGTCGACAGCACGCTGGTGGCCAGCGGCCACAGCGCCAGGCCGGTCGCCACCAGTGCGAGTGTGAACGCCACTGCGCGATGTGTGCCGGTGCGGTCGATGAAGCGCGACAGCAGCACGTTGCCGATCAGCCCGAACGCGCCAAACCACACGAACAGCAACGTGATCTCGCCCGGCGTGGCACCCAGCACCTGCTTGTAGAA
>JANMJI010000329.1:0-3433 GCA_031371275.1 Betaproteobacteria bacterium | reverse complement strand
GGCCACCATGTTGGTGGCGGTGGGCAGGCCGGTGGCACGCCGAAATTCGGCCATCACCTCGCGGCCTGAAAAACCGTCTTCGGCGCCGCAGGGGTCCTCTGCATAGGCCAGCACGCCGCGCTGGTCGCGCAGCAGGCGTATCGCGTCTTTCAATGGCCAGCAGCCGTTCGGGTCCAGCGTCACGCGGGCTTGCGGAAAGCGTTGGTGCAGCGCGGCCACGGCCTGCATTTCTTCTTCACCGCGCAGCACGCCGCCCTTCAACTTGAAGTCCTTGAAGCCATAGCGTTGCTGCGCGGCTTCGGCCTGGCGCACGATGGCCTCGGGCGTCATTGCCGCTGCATTGCGCAGCCGGGCCCAGGTGTTGTCGGCCTCTTGTTCGCTGCGGTAGGGCAGCGGCGTTTGTTGGCTGTCGCCGACATAGAACAGATAGCCCAGCATTTGCACCGCATCGCGCTGCTGGCCTTCACCCAGCAAGGCTGCCACCGGCACGCCCAGGTGCTGACCCAGCAAATCAAGCAGCGCCGATTCGATGGCGGTGACGGCGTGGATGGTGGTGCGCAGGTCAAAGGTCTGCACGCCGCGGCCAGCGCTGTCGCGGTCGGCAAAGTTTTTGTCTACCTGTTGCAGCACCTGCTGGTGGGCACCCAGCGGCTGGCCAATGACCAGCGGCGCGGCATCGGCCAGCGTCTGGCGGATGTGTTCGCCGCCCGGCACCTCGCCCACGCCGGTGTGGCCGGCGCTGTCGGTCAGCAGCAGGATGTTGCGGGTGAAAAACGGGCCGTGCGCGCCACTCAGGTTGAGCAGCATGCTGTCGCGCCCGGCCACCGGGATGACGCGCAGCGCTTTGATGACGGGGGTGTCGGCGAAGCGCGTGCCCATCCTCAGTCTGCGGTGATCTTGCCCAGTTCGATGACCTTCTTCCAGCGCGCAAATTCGGTGGCCTGGAAAGCCGTGAACTGCTCGGGCGTGTTGGCCACGATCTCGAAGCCCAGGTCCAGCAGCTTGGGCTTGACCGAGGGGTCGTTCAAGGCCGCCACGATGGCGGCGTGCAGCTTGGCCTTGATGTCGGCCGGCAGCCCGTGCGGCGCGGCGATGGCCTGCCACGAATAGACGGTGGCGCCCTTGATGCCCATCTCTTCCAGTGTCGGCACGTCGGGCAACAGCGGTGAGCGCTTGGTGCTGGTGATGGCCAGCGCGCGCAGCTTGCCGGCCTTGATGTTGGCCAGGCCTGTGTTGATGTTCATGAAGGTGGCGTCCACCTGCCCACCCAGCAGGTCGGACATCGCCGGCGCGCCGCCCTTGTACGGGATGTGCGTGCCGCTGGTGCCCGTCTGCTGCCAGAACAACTCGGCCGTCAGGTGGTCGCTGGAACCGTTGCCCGACGAGGCAAACGTCATCTTGCCGGGGTTGGCCTTGTGGAAGGCGACCACGTCGGCCAGCGTCTTGTGCGGCGAGCTGGCCGGCACGGCCAGCACGTTGGGCGCCTGCACGGCCACGCTGATGCAGTCGAAGTCTTTCAGCGCGTCGTAGGGCACGGCCTTGATGAGGTGCGGTGCAATCACGAACGGGCCCAGCGACGACACCAGCAGCGTGTAGCCATCGGCCGGCGAACGCTTTACCGCGCCGGCTCCCACGGTGCCGGCAGCGCCGGCCTTGTTGTCGATGACGAAGGTCGCGCCCAGCTTTTCTTGCAGCTTCGGCGCGATGGCGCGGGCGATGGCATCGCTGGAACCGCCGGGTGGAAAGGGCACGACCAGCGTGACGGGCTTGCTGGGCCAGGTTTGGGTTTGGGCCTGGGCCTGGGCTTGGGCGTCTGCGGCGGCAGCGGCCAGCACCATGGCGGGCAGCAGGGCCAGGCAACTGAGAGTCTTGAGCACAGGCTTGTCTCCGCTTGGGCGTGCGGGTCATCGTACAAATACACTGTCGCCGACCACCCAGGGGAAACACCCGCTTCGGCTCGCCACAAAAATGTCTGTCCGCCCGCCGCTCACCCTTCGCATGCACGCCGACGACAACGTGGCCATCGTCGCCAACGACGGCGGCCTGGCCGCCGGCACGGTGCTGCCCGAAGGTGTGCCCGGCGCGGGCGTGCGACTGCTTGAGAAGCTGCCGCAAGGCCACAAAGTGGCGCTGGTGGAGATTGCGCGAGGCGCCGTGGTGCGGCGCTACAACGTGCCGATTGGTCATGCGCTGAAGGACATTGCGGCCGGTAGCTGGGTGCATGAACGTCTGTTGCAAATGCCCGCCGCGCGCGCCTTGCAAGGCTTGCCGGGCTTGCTGAACCCGCAATCGGTCACCATCAAACCCACCCCGCTGCCGCCGCTGCAAGGCCACACTTTCCAGGGCTACCGCAACGCCGACGGCACCGTGGGCACGCGCAACATCCTGGCCATCACCACCACCGTGCAGTGCGTGGCCGGTGTGGTGGCGCAGGCGGTGCGGCGCATCAAAACCGAATGGCTGCCGCTATACCCACACGTTGATGATGTCGTGGGCCTGGAACACAGCTACGGCTGCGGCGTGGCCATTGACGCGCCGGGCGCCGAGATACCGATACGCACGCTGCGCCACATCAGCCTGAACCCTAACTTCGGTGGTGAGGTGATGGTGGTCAGCCTGGGCTGCGAAAAACTGCAACCCGAAAGGCTGCTGCCGCCGGGCAGTTTTGCCATCACCGATGAGCGCGACGTTGCCCTGGGCCCCGAGACAATCTGCCTGCAGGCCGAACACCACATCGGCTTCATGTCGATGCTCGACGACATCGTGCAAAGCGCGCAGCCGCACCTGCAGCGCCTGAACGCGCGCCGGCGTGAAACCGTGCCGGCCAGTGAACTGGTGGTGGGTGTGCAGTGCGGCGGCAGCGATGCGTTTTCGGGCGTCACGGCCAACCCGGCGGTGGGTTTTTGTGCTGATTTGCTGGTGCGCGCCGGGGCCACTGTGATGTTCAGCGAAAACACCGAGGTGCGCGATGCCGTAGAACAGTTGACCAGCCGCGCCGCCACGCCCGCGGTGGCTGCGGCCATCGTGCGCGAGCTGGGCTGGTACGACGAATACCTGGCACGCGGTGGTGCGGACCGCGCGGCCAACACCACGCCAGGCAACAAGGCCGGCGGCCTGAGCAACATCGCCGAGAAGGCCATGGGCTCGGTCATCAAGAGCGGCACCACGCCCATCAACCATGTGCTGGCGCCGGGTGAAAAGCTAACGCGCCAACAGCGTGGCCTGGTCTATGCCGCCACGCCGGCCAGCGACTTCATCTGCGGCACGCTGCAGTTGGCCGCAGGCATGAACGTTCATGTCTTCACCACCGGCCGCGGCACGCCTTACGGCCTGGCCGAATGCCCGGTGGTGAAGGTGGCCACACGCAGCGAACTGGCGCGCCGCTGGCACGATTTGATGGACTTGAACGCGGGGCAGATTGCCGATGGCGATG
>JANMJI010000324.1:0-3297 GCA_031371275.1 Betaproteobacteria bacterium | reverse complement strand
TGGCCCGAATCACTGCGCCGCCTGCGCGCAGACTGGGCCCCGGCGCTGGCCGCCGCCCTGTTCGCCGCCTTGTTCGCGATGGCGGCGCCCGCCCATGCCGTCGGCAATGTCGTCATCAGCCAGGTCTATGGCGGCGGCGGCAATACCGGCGCCACCATCAAGAACGACTTCATCGAGATCTACAACCGCAGCGGTGCGGCCGTGAACATCGGCGGCTGGTCGGTGCAGTACGCGGGGGCTACCGGCACCACCTGGCAGGTCACGAACATCCCGGCCGGCACGGTGGTGCCCGCGGGCAGCTACTTCCTGGTCAAAGAAGCCGCCGGTGCCAACACCGCGGCCATTGACATCACCGCCGACGTCACCGGCACCATCCCGATGAGCAGCACCGCCGGCAAGGTGGCGCTGGTCAGCAGCAGCACCGCGCTGAGCGGCGCCAACCCCACCACCGCGGTCGACCTCGTCGGCTATGGCAGCACGGCCACCGGCTTTGAAGGCGCCGGCCCGGCGCCCGGCCTGTCGAACACCCTCGCGGCCATCCGCGCCGGCGGTGGCGCCACCGACACCGACAACAACAGCGCCGACTTCACCACCGGCCCGCCCGCGCCGCGCTACAGCGGCGGCGACGCCATTCCCGGTGGTGGTGGCGGCGGCGGCGGTAGCTGTGCGGCCACCACCGGCGATCCCACGGCGGCGATCTACACGATCCAGGGCACGGGCGGCACCAGCCCGCTGGTGGGCCAGACCGTGACCACCAGCGGTGTCGTCACCAAGCTCGCCAACAACGGCTTCTTCATCCAGGACTCCGTCGGCGACGGCAACCCACAGACCTCGGACGGCATCTTCGTCTTCGCAAGCCCTGTCACCTGCGTCAACGCGGTGGTCGGCAACCTGGTGACGGTGGCCGGCACGGTCAGCGAGTTCGCGCCGGGCGCGGGCACCGCCAGCACGCCGTTGACAGAAATCACCGCGGTCACTGGCGTTGGGCTGCGCGGCAGCGGCACCATCATCCCCACGGTGGTGACGCTGCCCCTGGCCGCCGGCGACAGCTTCGAGCGCTTCGAGGGCATGCTGGTGACGCTGCAAGGCACGCTGACCGTGCAGCAGAACTTCTTCCAGGCGCAATACGGCCAAGTCACCATCGGTGTCGGCCGTCATGAGACACCGACGAATGCCTACCGTCCGAACAGCACGCAGGCGCTGGCGCTGGCCGACCTGCAGGCACGCAGCCGCCTGCTGCTGGACGACAGCAGCTCGACAACGAACCCCAACCCCACGCCCTACTTCAATGCCGCCGGCCTGGGCCGCGCCGGCGACACCGTCAGCAACCTGACGGGCGTGATCGACTTCGGCCTGGCCACGTCCACCGCCTCAGGTGCGGGCCTGTACCGCATCCAGCCGACTTCGACGCCTGTCTTCACCTCGGCCAACCCGCGCACAGCGGCACCGCCGGCGGTGGGCGGCAACCTGCGCATTGGCGCCATGAACGTGTTGAACTTCTTCACCACCTTCACCAATGGCGCCACGGCCTTCGGCGGCAGCGGCCAAGGCTGCACTCTGGGCGGCAGCACGGCGGCGGCCAACTGCCGAGGTGCCGACAACATCACCGAGTACACGCGCCAGCGCGACAAGATCGTGCGCGAGATGGCCGGCCTGAACGCCGACGCCGTGGGCCTGATGGAAACGCAGAACAACGGCAACACCGCCGTGCAGGCGCTGGTCGATGCGCTGAACACCTTTGTCGGCGCCAGCGTCTACGCTGCTATTCCCGTGCCCGCGGCGGGCACCGGCACCGATGCCATCCGCGTCACGATGATCTACAAGCCGGCGCGGCTGGCGACGGTCGGCCTGCCCATGAGCGACACCGACGCGGTCAACAACCGGCCGACGCTGGCGCAGACCTTCATGGCCGCCAACGGCGAGAAGTTCTCGCTCGTCGTCAACCACCTGAAGAGCAAGAGCGGCTGCCCCAGCGGCACAGGCGGCGATGCCGACGCCGGCGACGGCCAAGGCTGCTGGAATGCCACCCGCGTGACGCAGGCGCAGCGCTTGCGCACCTTCGTGGCGCAGGTGCAGGCGGCGGCCGGCAGCAACGACGTGCTGCTGGTCGGTGACTTCAACGCCTATGCCAAGGAAGACCCGATCTTCGACCTCACCAGCAACGGCTACATCGACCAGATTGGCCGCTTCAACGCGCTGGGCTATTCCTACGTCTTCGACGGCAGCGCCGGCCGCCTGGACCACGCCATCGCCACGGCCACGCTGTCTTCGCGCGTGACCAGCGCCGTCGAGTGGCACATCAACGCCGACGAATCGGTGGCCTTCGACTACAACCTGGAGAACAAGCAGCCGGCCTGCGCCACCTGCGCGCCCGACCCCTACGACGGCAGCGGCCCCTACCGCGCGTCAGACCACGACCCTGTGCTGGTCGGCGTCAACCTGTACAAGACCATCAACGGCACAGCCGGCCGCGACATCATCGTCGGCACGCCCGGTGACGACATCATCTACGGCGGCCCTGGCGCCGACACGCTGACCGGCGGCGGCGGCAACAACATCTTCTTGTATACGTCGATACGCGATGCCGGCGACACCATCACCGATTTCGTGCCCGGCAAAGATGTGCTGGACGTGGGCGCCCTGCTGACCAGCCTGGGCTACACCGGCAGCGACCCGATTGCCGACGGCTGGCTGCGCTTCGTGGCCTTGTCGCGCAACGCCACCAGCGTGGAGATCGACGCCGACGGCCCCGGGCCCGGCGTGTCACGTTCGCTGGTCACGCTGTTGGGCGTGAACATCTCCACCCTGGTGGGCGCACGCGACCTGAAGCTGGCGACCCCGCCCGGCAGCCGCACAGGCCCGCGCCGCATGACCGTTGCGCGCTGATCCGCTGATCCGCTGATCGGACAACTCCACTCATTTCGAGAGTCACACCATGAAATCACTGACCCAACCCATCGCCGCTGCCGCTGCCGCGCTGGCCTTGCTGGCCGGCAACGCGCAGGCCCAAGTCGGCACCGGCGGCCTGGCCGGCTGGACGGTGCTGGGCGATGTCATCGCGCAGGCTGGCGCTATCAAACTCACCACCGCCTATCTGGACGGCTTTACCGACCAGCCGTTGAACCTGTCTGGCACCTCGGCCGCCTACATCACCCAGGTTGAAACAGCGGCCGGCGTGCCGGCGCTGGCGCTGGATTTGCCCGAGCCCGAATACGGCCAGGAAGGCTCGGTCATCGCGCAAAGCTTTGCCGTGGCCGCGGGCAGCAAGCTGAGCTTCAGCTGGACCTTCAGCACCGT
>JANMJI010000305.1:0-22806 GCA_031371275.1 Betaproteobacteria bacterium | reverse complement strand
CTGATGCGCAGCAGCCCGTCGGGCACCTGCCGCACACCACTCAGTTTGGCTGTGTAGGCCCACAACCAGTTGCGGTGGTACAGGTAAACGATGGGCCTTTCCTTGGCTATGCGCGCGGCAATCTGCTCAAAGATTTTTCTGCGTTCTGCCACGTCGCGCACGCTGCGTGATGCAGCCAGCAGTTTGTCGGTTTCGGCGTCGCAATAGCCGCTGGTGTTCAGCGGCTGTTTGCAGCCGTGGAAGCTGAACAAATTGCCGTCGGGGTCGGGCCGGCCGCTCCAGGCCAGCACATAGGCGTCGTAGTCGCCCTTGTCGTTCATGTTCAGGCTGGTGGCGAATTCGGCACTTTGTATCTTCACGTCAAAGCCGGCGTCGCGTGTCATCGCCTGCACCACCAAGGCCAGGCGTTGTGCATCTGAAGTGGTGGCCGTCAGCAGCGTGAAGCTGGGCTTGGGCACACCGGCGGCCTTCAGCAGCGCCTTGGCTTTTTCGATGTCGCGCTTGGGTACGGGTGAGCCCTTGGCGTAGTAGACGTTGCCGGGCGCCACCCACTGGTTGCCGACCACGGCTTCGTTGTCCATCACCACCTGGGCCAGGCCCTGGCGGTCCAGTGCCAGCTCGAAGGCCTCACGCACGCGCGCATCCTTGCCCAGCGGATTGAGTTGTGAACGTTCGCTCTTGCCGATGTTGATGGTGATGCCCTGGTAGCCGATCTCGGTGATGGCCGCGGTCTTCAGCCGCTTGTCGCCTTTGAGTTTCTCGATGTCCGAAGAAGCCACCCGTTCTATGAAGTCAAGCTGCCCGGCCTTCAGGTTGGCCAGCCGCACCGTGGCATCGGGTATCGGCGTGTAGGTGACCTTGGCGAAGTTCACCGCGGCCTTGTTCCAGTAGCCGTCAAAACGCTCCAGCAC
Organism: Betaproteobacteria bacterium; assembly: GCA_031371275.1. Classification (GTDB taxonomy): domain Bacteria; phylum Pseudomonadota; class Gammaproteobacteria; order Burkholderiales; family Burkholderiaceae_C; genus Rubrivivax. The sequence continues at coordinate 21,895 of JANMJI010000305.1, read as the reverse complement.
GATGCGGTCTTGCGCCACACGTTCGACGAACTTGAAAGGCCCCGAACACACCGGCTTGCTGCCGAACTTGTCGCCTGCTGCCACAGCGGCTTTCGGGCTGAGCATCATGCCGGCGCGGTCTGTCAACGCGGCCAGCAGTGGGGCAAAGGGCGCGCTCAAATTCAGGCGCACGGTCAGCGCGTCCAGCACGTCAACACTGGTCACCGGCGCCAGTTCGCCACGCCGGTTGCTGCCTGGCAGGGTCTTGTGGCGTTCGATGTTGAACTTCACCGCCGCAGCGTCGAACTTTTCGCCATCGTGAAAGATGACGCCGGCGCGCAGCTTCATCGTCAGCGCCTTGCTGTCTGCCGACCATTCCCAGCTTTGTGCCAGTTGCGGCACCAGGCCCAGTTTTTCGTCGATGTCGATGAGTTTGTCGCACAGCGCGGCGAACACCACGCGGCCGACAAAACTGCGCGCCAGGCTGGGGTCCAGCACGTCGGGGTCCTCGGCCAGGCCTATTCGTAAGTTCGGCAAGTTCGGCAAATTCGGCAAGGTTTGCGCCTGCGTCGGGGCCAGTGCCGTGGCGGCCAGCGCCAGCGTGGCGCAGCAGAGTTTGATGTTCATGGCGGGCATGTCCTCAGCTGACGATCTTCGGCAAGAACGCTGATTGCAAGCGTTGCAGCCGCGTGTTGACGGCCGGCGCAGCGGCTTGCAGCGCAGCCGGGGTTTCGATCTCGCGCCAGAAATGGCAGGCGATGCGATGGCCGGCATCGGCCGCATCAGCATCCAGCACCGGCAGCTCTTGTTTGCAGCGTTCACGCACATGCATGCAGCGCGTGTGGAAGGCGCAGCCCGCGGGCGGGTTCGTCGGGCTGGGCACATCGCCTTGCAGCAGCAGGCGCTTGTGTCCGTGCTGGTGCCCGGGCTCGTCCACGCGGTCGGGTTCGGGCACGGGTATCGCAGACAGCAGCGCCTGCGTGTAGGGGTGGCGCGGCGTGGCAAAGAGTGTGTGCTTGTCGGCGATCTCGACGATGCGGCCCAGGTACATCACCGCAATGTGGCTGGCAATGTGCTTGACCACCGCCAGGTCGTGCGCGATGAAGATGTAGGCGATGCCAAAACGCTGTTGCAGGTCTTGCAGCAGGTTCACCACCTGGGCCTGCACCGAGACATCCAGCGCTGAGACCGCTTCGTCGCAGACGATGAGTTGGGGTTCCACCGCCAGCGCTCGCGCAATGCCGATGCGCTGGCGTTGGCCGCCGCTGAATTCATGCGGGTAGCGCTGCGCATGTTCGCTCGCCAGGCCCACGGTGTGCAGCAGTTCGGCCACACGCTGGGCATGTCGGCCCGTGTGCAGGCCGTGCAAGGCCAGGGGCTCGGCCAAGGTTTGGCCCACGGTCATGCGCGGGTTCAGTGACGAATACGGGTCTTGAAAGATGATCTGCATCGCACGGCGCTGGGCGCGCAGCGCGGGGGCGGGCAAAGTGCCCAGATCGGTGCCGGCAAACACCACGCGGCCAGCGCTGGGTTCTATCAAGCGCAACACCAGCCGGCCCAGCGTGCTCTTGCCACAGCCGCTTTCACCGACCACGCCCAGCGTTTGCCCGGCGTTCAGCGTGAAGCTCACACCTTGCACCGCACGCACCGCGCCGTCGGCACGGCCGAACAAACCACGCCGCACCGGGAAGTGCTTCACCAGGTCTTGCACCTGCAACAGCGGCGCGTGGTTCATGCGGGCACGCCATGCCCGTTTGCCACCGCCGGTGCCAGCAGTGCATCCACATCCAGCGGCGCGCGCCAGCAGGCCGAGAGGTGGTTGCCGCCGACATCGCGCAACGCTGGCGCTTCGGCGTGGCACTGCGCCAGCACAAACGGGCAGCGGTCGGCAAAGCTGCAACCGCTGGGTCTGGCGTGCGGGCTGGGCACCTGGCCGGGGATGGCGGCCAGCCGTTGCGGTTGCAGATGCCGTGGCCCATGCAGCCGCGGCATCGAACCCAGCAAGCCCACGGTGTAGGGGTGCTGCGCTTTGGCAAACAGTGCGCGCACGGGCGCTTGTTCGACGATGCGTCCGCAGTACATCACCGCCACTTCATCGGCCACTTCGGCGACCACGCCCAGGTCGTGCGTGATGAGCACGATGGCGGTGCCGCTGGCCTGCTGCAGCGTGTGCATCAGGTCAAGAATCTGCGCCTGGATGGTGACATCCAGCGCCGTCGTCGGCTCATCGGCAATCAGCAGCCGCGGTTCGTTGGCCAGCGCCATCGCAATCATGGCGCGCTGGCGCATACCGCCTGAAAGTTTGTGCGGGTGTTCGTGAAAGCGCTGCGCCGGGGCCGGTATGCGCACACGTTCCAGCATCTGCAGCGCCAGCGCTTCGGCCTGGGCCTTGCTCAGCACGCGGTGGCGGCGCAGGCCTTCAACGATTTGCTCGCCCACCGTGAAGGCCGGGTTCAGCGATGTCATGGGCTCTTGAAAAATCATCGCCATGCCGTTGCCGCGCAGGCCCTGCATGTCACGCTCAGTCAGGCCCAGCAGTTCACGGCCCTCGAAGCGCACCGACCCTGCCACCACGCGCCCAGGCGGGCTCGGCACCAGGCCCATGATGGACAGCGCGGTGACACTTTTGCCGCTGCCCGATTCACCCACGATGGCCAGCGTGCGGCCCGCTTCGACGCTGAAGCTGACACTGTCCACCGCGGGGAATTCGCCCTCGTCGGTGGCGAAGTGGGTGCGCAGGTTTTTGACCTCGAGCAGGCTCATAACTTCAAATATGAGTGTGCTTCGTGACACGCCATTGCATCATTCCATCTTGCGTCATTCCACCTTGCCGATGCGGCGCACCGCTTCCACCATGTCCTTGGCATCAGCGTCCCAGTAGGTCTGGAATTCCGGCGCGTCCAGGTATTCGATGGGGCTGCCAGCGCGGTTGATGATGTTGATGACATGCGCATCGAGTGCGACTTTGCGTGAGGCCGCACGCAACCTCTGCACCACGTCATCCGGCGTGCCAGCGGGCACAAACAGCGCCGACCATTGCGCAAAGGTGGCGGCGTAGCCGGCCTGCTTCAGGCTGGGCACATCGGGCAGTGCGGCCAGCGGCTTGTCGCCCCAGTGCGCCAGCGCGCGCAGCTTGCCGCCCTTGATCTGCTGCGCCACGGTGCTGGGGCCGCTGGCCACGGCGTCGACCTGACCGCCTATCAGCGCCAGGATGGCGGGGCCGGCACCGGTGTAGGGAATGTGCGTCAGGAACACCCCGGCGCGGGCCTTCAGCATCTCCATCGGCACATGCATGGTGCCGTAATTGCCTGAACTGCCGTAGTTGAACTTGCCCGGGTTCTTGGCCGCGTCGGCGATGAAATCGGCCAGCGTTTTCCACGGCGCGTCGGCACGCACCACCAGCACCGTGGGGTCGGCGGTGAAGCGCGCGATGGGCTTGAAATCCTTCAACGCAAAGGCCGGCTTGCGCCCCAGGATGCGGTCGGCCTCGGGCAATATCGAAATCGAACTCAGGCTCATCAGCAGCGTGTAGCCATCGGCCGCCGCGCGCGATGCCGCGCCGATGCCCAACGCGCCACCTGCACCGACACGGTTTTCAACAACGATGGTCTGCTTCAACTCCTTGCCCAGCGCTTCGGCCACCGGCCGCGCCACGGTGTCGGCCACGCCACCGGGCGGGAAGGGCACGATCATGGTGATCGGCTTGTCGGCCGGCCAATTGCCCTGGGCCAGCGCGCAGGCCGCGCAGCCCGCCAGCAACAGCGCGGTGAAGATCGTTTTCAGCAACATGCTCAAACTCCTTCAACAAAACGGTTTTCCAGCGTGCCAATGCCATCGATGGCAATGCGCACCACATCACCGGCTTGCAGCCAGCGCGGCGGGTTCAGGCCCATGCCCACGCCGGCGGGCGTGCCGGTGGCGATGACATCGCCCGGCACCAGCGTGATGCCGCGCGAACAGGTTTCGATCAGCGTCGGAATGTCGAAGATCAGGTCGGTGGTGCGGCCGTCCTGGCGCAGCTCGCCATTCACCCAGCAACGCACGCGCGTGTTCGTGCCGTCCAGCTCGTCGGCCGTCACCAGCCACGGGCCCATCGGGCAGAAGGTGTCGAAGCTCTTGCCCAGGTGCCACTGCGAATGGCGCATTTGCACGTCGCGCGCGGTGACGTCGTTGACGATGGTGTAGCCATAGACATGGCCCAGGGCATCGGCCTTGCTGATGTTCTTGCCGCCCTTGCCGATGACGATTGCAAGCTCTGCCTCGTAGTCGATTTGGCAAGACACCGCGGCACCCGGCAGCAGCACGTCGGCGCCCGTTCCGACGACCGTTTCCGGCAGCTTGGAAAAGACGATCGGCCAGGCGTCCACGGCCTTGGCGTTGTCCTTGAACACGCTGTCGCGCAGCTCTTTGGCATGCGCGTGGTAGTTGCGGCCGACACAGAACAGGTTGCGCCGCGGCGCCGGCAGCGGGGCCATGAACTGCACGCTGTCCAGGGCCACGCTGGCCTTGATGGCGGGCAGCGCCGCACGCTGGGCGGCGGCCTGCACCAAGGGCAGCGCACCGTGGCTGGCGTTGATGTCGAACAGTTCGATGTCGCTGCCGCTGGCGGCCAGCCGGCCGACATGGCGCTGGCCCTGGTACACGATGGTCGCAATGCGCAAGGCCGCCTCCGGAAGTTGAAAACAGGTTCGCCCAAATGCTACCATTGCGGCCCAGATCAACCTGAAAGCTGGACAGCATGGACGCCGCCGGCCACTTGCGCGACACCATTCTTGACAAGCTGCGTTCGCGCACCTGGCGCGCCGGTCACCGCATACCCACCGAACGCGCGTTGAGCGAAGAATTCGGCATCAGCCGCAGCACCGTGCGGCGCGTGCTGGTGGATTTCAAACGCAAGCGGCTCATCACGCAAACGGTGGGCAGCGGCACCTACGTGGCCGAGCAGGTGCACCAGGCGCTGGCCGAATTGCTGCCGGCCAGCAGCGCTTCGGCGGTGAGCCCGGCCGAACTGATGAGCGCGCGGCTGCTGCTGGAACCGGCGCTGGTTGAACTGGTGGTGGGCAACGCCACCGCTGCCGATTTTTTGCGCATGGACGAATGCAACCAGCGCGCAGAGGTGGCGGCAACGCTGGAAGAGTTTGAACACTGGGACGCCGCGTTGCACGAGGCGATTGCGCAAGCCGCGCACAACGGTTTCATGACCGGCGTGTTCAGGCTGATGAACGAGGTGCGCGCGCAAAGTGAGTGGGGTGTGCTGAAGCGCCGCAGCGCCACGCCGGAACGGCGGCTGGAATACGAGCAGGAACACCGGGCCCTGGTGCAGGCGCTGAAGCAGCGCGACGCCGAACGGGCGCGCGCTTTGTGCCTGGCGCACCTGCTGCATGTGCGGACCAACATGCTGGGCTATTGAGCAGGCCCCGGCGAGTTCCGAATTGACCAGCCGCGGCGCCGGGCATAGAGTTGGCGGTTCAGACCCAAGTTCACCCAATCAGAACCAATGATGGAGCCACCCCAACGCGCCTTGAGATCGCGCCGCAGCCTGCTGCTGGCCGCCAACGCCGCCGTCGTGGGCGGGGTGTGCTGGCTGCATCCCTGCGTGGCGCATGCGCAGTCTCAGGCGCAGACGCAGGTGCCCGACTATCCCAGCCGCGCCGTGCGCATCATCGTGCCCTTTGCACCGGGTGGCTCGGCCGACGTTTTTGGTCGCTTCATCGCCCAGCGTCTGCAGGAAAGTCTGGGCCAGAGTTTCGTCATCGACAACCGGCCTGGCGGTGGTTCTGTCATCGGCACCGACGCGGTGGCGAAGGCCGCGCCCGACGGCTACACGCTGCTGTTGATGAGCAACACGCACACCGTGAACGAGGCGCTGATTCCCGCCAAGCCCTTCATGTTGATGCGCGACTTCGTGCCCATCGCGCCCATCAACTACAGCGACCTGGTGCTGGTGGCCAAGGCCGGGCTGCCGGCCCACACACTGGGCGAGCTCATCAAGGCCGCCAAGGCACGGCCGGGTGGCATGTCCTACGCGTCATCGGGCCCGGGCACGCCCTACCACATGGCCGGTGAGTTGTTCAAGGCCATGGCCGGCATCAGCATCGTGCACATCCCCTACCGCGGCAGCGCCGGTGCGCGCACCGATGTCATCGGTGGCCAGCTGGAAATGATGTTCGACGCGATACCGACGATGAGCGAGCAAATCAAGGCCGGCAAGGTGAAGGCCATCGCCACCACCGGCAAGCAACGCAGCGCCGTCTTGCCCGATGTGCCGACCATGAACGAAGCCGGTGTGCCCGGCTATGAAGCCACGCTGTGGCTGGGCGTGATGGCGCCCAGGGGCACACCGCTGGCCATCGTCAATAAACTGAATGCCGAGATCGCGAAGATCACCGGCAACCCCGATGTGCGCAAGGCCTGGGCCGCCCAGGGCACCACGGCCATGACCATGGGCGTGGACGCGTTCACGCGCTACATCAATGACGACATCACCAAGTGGGCGCGCATCGTGAAGATATCGGGTGCCAAGCCCGAGTAGCACTGTCTGGGTGAAGTCCGGGTGCGGGCCGGGTGAAGGCCGGGTGAAGGCCGAACCTTGCCGCCCCGCCGCCCCGCCGCCCCGCCGCCGCCCGTGACCTTGAACCACCGAAAGAGCTGTTGATGACCACGCTTCACATGCTTTGCGCCGGCGCTGCGCAAGGTCTCGTCAAGGCGCTGCAAGCGCAGTTTCTGACCGACACCGGGGCGACGGTGCAGGCCCGCTTCGGCGCCGTTGGCGCGATGCGGCAAGCGCTGCTGGCCGGCGAGCCCTGCGACCTGGTGCTGGTCACCGAAGCCATGATCGACAGCCTGGTGGCCGAAGGCCGCTTGCAGGGCGATGTGCACGGCGCAACGCGAGCCGCCATCGGCAGCGTGCGCACCGGCATTGCGGTGCAGGCCGGCGCGCCGCGGCCCGATGTCTCAACGCCCGAGGCTTTGAAGGCCGCGCTGCTGGCGGCCACGGCGATTTACTTTCCTGATGCGTTACGCGCCACCGCCGGCATTCACTTTGCAAAGGTGATGACGGCATTGGGCATCCACGACACATTGCTGCCACGCTTTCGCACCTACCCCGCCGGCGCCATTGCGATGCGCGAGATGGCCGCCGCCAGCGGCCCGGGCCTGATCGGCTGCACGCAGGTGACCGAGATCAACTACACCGAAGGCGTGGACCTGGTGGGCGTGTTGCCCAGCTGTTTTGAGTTGGCCACCGTCTACACCGTGGCGGCCAGCGCAACGGCCGCCGAGCCCGCGCTGGCACAGCGTTTCATCGCGCTGCTTTCGGGTCCACAAAGCCTGGCATTGCGCGCCGCTGGCGGCTTCGAGTTCTGAAGATGATTGCCCTGTGGACATGAAGCGCCGCCACCTCATCGCCGCCGCGCCCGCTGCGTTGGCGCTGCCCTGGGTACACGCCGAGGCCTTTCCGGCGCGGGCCGTGCGCTACATCGTGCCGGTGGCGGCTGGCGGCGGCAGTGATCTGGTCGGCCGCACGCTGACCGAACGCTGGGCCCGCCTGCTGGGCCAGACCATCGTCGTCGACAACATCGGCGGTGGCGGCGGTGCCATCGCCTGCCAGACCACGGCCAAGGCCGCAGCCGACGGCTACACGCTGTTGCAGGGTTATGTCGCCACCCACGGCACCAGCCCGGCGACGCGCAGCAAGCTGCCGTACGACCCGATCAGGGACTTCACACCCGTGGGCATGATCGGCGCGACGCCGAATGTGCTGGTGGTGAATGCGGCGCTGCCGGTGAACAACGTCAAGGAATTTGTGGCCTACCTGAAGGCCCACCCGGCGCAGGTGAGTTATGGCTCGGCGGGGCAGGGGTCGTTGACGCACTTGTCGATGGAACTTTTCAAGCAGGCCGCTGGCAGCTTCATGGTCCATCTGCCCTACCGCGGCATTGCACCGGCCTTCACCGATCTGCTGGGCGGCCAGACGCAGGCCATGTTCCCCGGCCTGGCCGCCGCGCTGCCGCATATACGTTCTGGCCGCGTGCGCCCGCTGGCTGTCACAGGCACGGCGCGCCACCCGGTGCTGAAAGACGTGCCGACGATGATCGAAGCCGGCTTCAAGGGTTTCGACGCTCAGCAGTGGTACGGCGTGGTGGGCCCGGCGGGGCTGCCGGCAGCCGTGCTGAAGACGCTGAACGAGACGCTGAATGCGGTGCTTGCCGGCAGTGACCTGCGCGACCGGCTGGCCGCCGAAGCGGTGGAACCGCAGCCGATGTCGCCCGAGGCTTTTGCCGCCTACATCAAGGCCGATATTGCGCGTTGGACGGCCATTGCGCGCGATCGCAAGATCGACCTTGACGCCTGATCGCAGCATCGATATCGACCCATGAAAGGCTTTGCTTCAATGACCGCCGTGAAACACCTGACCCTGCTTCTGGGCACCGCGCTGCTGGCTTTCACCGCTGCCGCGCAGGACTACCCGAACAAGCCCATTCGTATCGTCGTGCCGTTCTCGCCGGGTGGTGCGGTGGACGGGCCTACACGCATCGTGGCGCAAGAGTTGTCCAAGCGCTTGAAGCAGCAGGTGATCATCGACAACCGGCCCGGTGCGGGTGCCACCATCGGCAGCGCTGAAGTGGCCAAGGCGCTTCCCGATGGCTACACGCTGCTGCTGGCATCGCAGACCAACGCCATCAGCGCAACGCTCTATCCCAAGCTGCCTTATGCGCCGATTGACGACTTCATTGGCATCAGCTTGCTGGGCCGTGAGCCCGGTGTGCTGGTGGTCCACCCCAGCCTGCCAGTGAAGAGCGTGGCCGAGTTGATTGCAATGGCCAAGGCCAGGCCCGGCCAATTGAATTACGCCAGTTCGGGCAACGGCAGCGGCCAGCATTTGTTCATGGCGCAATTCGCCAGCATGGCCGGCGTGCAGATCACGCATGTGCCCTACCGCGGCAGCGGCCAGGCGACCACCGATTTGCTGGGCGGCACGGTGCCGATGGCTATGCCCGGCACGGCCGGCATGGTGGCCCACATCAAGGCCGGCAAGCTGCGCCCGCTGGCCACCAGCGGCAGCACACGCGCTGCGCAATTGCCCGATGTGCCGACGCTGGCCGAAGCCGGGCTGACGGGCTATTCGGCCTATGTCTGGATGGGACTGCTGGCACCCAAGGGCACGCCCCAGCCCATCATCGAACGCCTGCACCGCGAATTGAAGAGCGTGCTGGCGGTGCCCGAACTGAAGGCCTATTTCGCTGAGGCCGGCATCGAGATCGTCGGTTCCAGCCCGGCCGAGATGGACAGCTATTTCCGCGAAGAACGCGAACACTGGGCGCGTGTCGTCAAAGACACCGGCGCAAAGATTGACTGAACGATGGACCGACCACAAGGACTCTTCCAATGACCGCGCAAGTCACTGGCCAGGAACACTGGACCACGAAACAAACTGCCGATGGCGAGGTGAAACTTTTCCTGTGGGAGAAGTATGTCGGCAGCCCTGAAGCCCAGGCCGGAAAACCCGCCGTGCTGTTTGTGCATGGCTCATCGATGGCTTCGCAACCCACCTTCGACCTGACCGTGCCAGGCCGTCCCGATTCCAGCGTGATGGACTGGTTTGCGGAACGCGGCTTTGTCTGCTGGTGCGTGGACATGGAAGGCTATGGCCGCAGCGACAAGACGCGCGACATCTTTTGCGATATCGCCAACGGCGCGGCCGACCTGGCCGCCGCCACCGACTACATCTTCGCCACCCGCGGCGTGCGCAGCTTTCTCACCTACGGCATCAGCAGCGGCGCCTTGCGCGCCGCGCTGTTTGCGCAGAACCATCCGCAACGCGTGGCGCGCCTGGCGCTGGACGCGTTTGTGTGGACGGGTGCTGGTGCGCCCACGCTGGAACAACGGCGCAAGAAGCTGCCCGAATTCATGGCCAGCAAACGGCGGCCGATAGACCGCGCTTTCGTGCGCAGCATCTTCTCGCGCGACCACGCCGACTGCGCCGATGCGAACACCGTGGAAGCCTTTGCCGACGCGATACTGGCGCTGGACGACAGCATGCCCAACGGCACCTACATCGACATGTGCAGCAAGCTGCCGGTGGTAGACCCGCTGAAGATCAAAGTGCCCACGCTGGTCTTGCGCGGCCAGTTCGACGGCATTGCCGGCTTTGACGATTTGCTCGAATTCTTCAAGCTGCTGCCCCACCCTGACAAGCAGTTCACTGTGCTCAATGGCATCAGCCACGCGAGCTTTCAACAGAAGAATTACAAAATGGTTTATCAAATCCTGCACGCGTATTTCACGCAGCCGGAACCGGCTTACACCGACTGTTCGTTGCATTAAATTCCAGGAGCCGCGCCATGAAAAAACTACTGAACCTGCTGCTCGCCACCGGCGCGCTGATGCTGGCCTTGCCGGCGCTGGCGCAAGACAAGATCAAGGTGCAATGGCTGGGCCAGGCGGCCTTCAAGATCACCACGGCCGAAGGCAAGGTCATCGTCATCGACCCCTGGCTTGTCACCAACCCAAAGACGCCGCCCGAGTACAAGAAACTGGAAGCGCTGGGCAAGGTCGACCTGGTGCTGGTGACGCACGCGCACTTCGACCACATGGCCGACGCCGCCGACCTGGCGCGGCTGAACAACGCGCCGCTGTGGTCCACCGCGGGCTTGTCGCAGTCTTTGATCACGCTGGGCGTGCTGCCGGCCACGCAGGCCTTTCGCATGAACAAGAGCGGCACCGTCACGCCGGTGGGCCCGAAGGTGAAGGTGACGCTGGTGCACGCCGAACACAGCTCGGAGATGGTCTGGAAGAACCCGGCCACCGGCAAGGATGAAACCCATGTCGGCGGTGAGCCCGGCGGTTTCATCATTGAGTTTGAAAACGGTTTCAAGCTCTGGCACATGGGCGACACCGGCGTCTTCGGCGACATGAAGCTGATTGCCGACATGTACAGGCCCGACCTGGTGCTGATGCCCATCGGCGGCGGCCAGTTCGTGATGAACCCGCAGGATGCGGCGATGGTCACGCGCGAGTTCATCAAGCCCAAGACCGTGATACCGATGCACTACCTGACCAACCCTGGCCTGCCGGGCACGCCGGCCGAATTCATCAAGGCGCTCGGCAACGTGACGACCAAAGTGATGGTGCCGAACCCGGGCGATACGCTGGAGTTCTAGTGCAGTGTTTGACGCTGGGTGGAACACAACGCACACACAGGGCCGGCCCTGCGGCAACCGGCTGTGGTTGTGGCTAGCGCAGCCGCCCCACGTAGCGGTCGCCCGCTGCGGGCGCTGCGGCAGGGGTGGCTGGCGTGGCAGATACAGACGGTTTTGCCGCCACCGCCGCGGGCGCAGCACCGTTGTTGACCGTGACCATCTTCAAGGCGTCCATCAGCTCCAGCCCCAACAGCATCAAGGCTTCGTCTTCGGTGTCCAGCACCGACTTCAGTGTGGCCTGCGCAAAGGCCCGGTCACCCACGAAACGCACCACGTCAAAGGCCTTGCCGTGCCGCGCAGCCAGGGTTCGCAACTTGGCAATTTTGATAAGGGTTGACTGCTCCATGGACGGCTCCCAGACGATTTGAATAATTAGAAATTGATTGGGCGACACCACGGGTCGTCAATCGAATGCGTAACCCGACGCGACCTCGAGTTTTATTTTTGTCACGGCCGCTGAGGGTGCCAGTGCACCAGCGCCGCAGCGGGTGCAAGCCGTGCATGGATTCGTGAGCCAATCACGGCCGCGCGGGCGGTCAGGCGTACTGCCACGCGAAGCGATCATTCCCGTGCAGCATCAGCGCGCTACCGCGGCTGACCTTGCAGTGCCAGGTCTGCTGCGGGGTCGGGTCCCCCAGGTGCAGCGCATCGACATCGAAGACGGCCGCGCAGCGCCCGCCGGGGTCGCGCACCGACGCGTAGCGAATCCATTGCACGCCGCGCGCGCGGGCTGCCTGGGCGAGTGCTTTGGTGGCGCTGTAATCCGCATCGCGGGTCCAGTCCTTGCGCCGCCTGACCCAGGGCGATTCGGTCAGGTCGATGGCCGTGCCTTGCACCTGGGCCTGGAAGAAGGTGTGCTCGGTCAGCAGGTCTTGTTCAAGCAAGCCAACGCTGGCGGTCAGAAAACGCCAGCGCCAGTAGGCCACTTCGGCCGCGGCGGCTTGCAGTGTTTCAGCGCCGTACCAGACGCCGGCCGATCCGGCGCTGCGAAAGCGGCTGGGCATGGGCGACCGATAGCGGAACGGCGTGGTCAGCAGGTAATGTTTGGGCCGCGCGGGCCTGGGCTGCGCGGGCTTGGGCTGCGCAGCTGGTGGTGGCAAGGCGGGCTTGCTGGCCTCCAGCAGCTGTTCGAGCACGGCATGCTCGTCCAGCGTGTCGACCAGCCGCATCGTGGCGACGATGTGCTGCGCTTCCACACCGCGCCACGCGGCGGCGGTGCGCTGCGCCGCGCTGGCAAACCATGTTTCGGGCCATTTTGCGGGCCGTTTGGCGGGCCGTTTGGCGGGCTCCGCGGCCCGGCCCCCGCTCACAAGGGCGCGCGCATGCCGTCGAGGTAGGACAGCGTCGTTGCCAGGCCCTGCGCGGTCTGGATCAGATCGCGCGGCACGCCCCCCAGGTCGCGGTTGAAACTGCCCATCCAGGCCAGGCGCTTGGCTGAATCGTTGCCGACCAGCGCATCGAGCGAGCGATACACCCGCACCAGCATGGCGGCCAGCTCGCCTTCCTTGGACGCCGGATTGATCGGCCTCTCGCCGCGCAGCACGCGCGAAACCGTCGGCTCGCTCAGACCTATCACGCGTGCCAGCGCGGCGCCCGTCAGGCCCAGCAGCCCGGTCACCCGGCAGGCCGCTTTGGCCAGCACGGTGCCTGCGTCAACGACCTGGGGTGCCAGGGGACGGATGGCGAGCGCTGATTTCATGTGAAAGTTTTGATTGAAAAAGTAAAAATATTATGCCCGATCCAAACCTGGTGCACAAGCCACGAACCACTGGCCACGCCAGACGGTCGAACGAGCCAAGGATCAAACGATCTTTACCGACAACTCTGGCAGCCCGTCAATATGGCAAGCAATCACATCGCCGCGCACCACCGGCCCAACGTTTTCAGGTGTGCCGGAAAAGATGATGTCGCCGGGTTGCAGTTCAAAGGCTTGCGACAGCCGGCTGATCTGTTCGGCCACGCTCCAGATCATGTTGCGCAGGTCAGCGTTCTGCTTCATCTGGCCGTTCACCTTCAGCCAGATGTTGCCCTTCTCAAACGGGCCGGTGCGGCTGGCCAGGTGCAGCGGGCCGATTGGGGCTGAGCGGTCAAAGCTCTTGCCGATTTCCCAGGGTTTCTTTTCGTCGCCCAAGGCACGCTGCAGGTCGCGGCGCGTCATGTCCAGACCCAGTGCGTAGGCGTAGACCAGGTCCAGCGCCTTGTCCAGCGGAACGTCGCGCCCGCCCTTGTGCAAGGCGGCCACCAATTCCACCTCGTAGTGGTAGTTCTTGGTCAGCGTCGGGTAGGGGTGGTCGGTCACGCTGCCAGGCGGCACGTTCTGGATCGCGTCGGTGGGTTTCTGGAAAAAGAAGGGCGGCTCGCGTGTCGGGTCGCTGCCCATTTCCCGCGCATGGGCGGCGTAGTTGCGGCCTATGCAGTAGATGCGCCGCACCGGAAACATCATCTCGCTGCCGGCAATCGGCACATAGGTGTCTGGCACGTCAAACGGTGTCTTCACGCCGCTGGCCGCTGCCAAATTAGCGGGTGCGGCGCAGCCGCTGACGGCGCTGCTCACCGCGGCGCCCACGGTCAGGGCGGCTGCGCTGTGCAGGGCACGGCGCCTGCTCGGGCGCTGGATCTGGTGCATGGCTTTTCCTGGCTGGGTTTGTGCCACTCACTGTAGGCGGCAGCGGCGGCGGGCGCCAGCGTGGCAACCACGAAACCAAGCTGGCCCAAACGCCTGCGCAGCGGCCTGCGCTGCCCTGGTTTCACATCGCCTTGAACAGGTGCACGTAAGCCCGGCTCACCGGCAGTTCTTGGGCATGGCCGCGCAGGCGCAGGAAAAGCCGGCTGGCTTCGTCGCGGCGGGTGCCGGTGAGAAACGCCAGGTTGACGATGGTGCTGCGGTGGACTTGCACAAACTGGCCCGGGTCCAGCGCCGCGCCCAGCTCGGCAATCGGGGTGCGTATCAGGTGTTCGGCGCTGGCCGTCTGCACGCAGGTGTACTTGTCGTCGGCACGGAAGAACAGCACGTCTGCAACGGCGATCTGGTGCGTCAAATCACCGCTGCTGGCGCGCACCCAGCGCAGGCGTGCGGGCGCGGTGGCGGCCAACGGCAGCAAGCGCTGCAGGGCGGCCAGCAGGTGCGGGTCTTCGGCTGGCGCGGCGGGCGTGGCCAAGGCACGGCGCACACGTTCCAGCGTGCGCTGCAAACGCTCGGTCTTCACCGGCTTCAGCACATAGTCGATGGCCTCTTGCTCAAACGCCTGCACCGCGTATTCGTCGTAGGCCGTGACGAAGACGACGCGGGTGGCGCCTTCAATGCCCTGCGCCACTTCAAGGCCCGTCAGGCCCGGCATCTGGATGTCGAGAAAAGCCAGCTCGGGTTGCAGCTTGGCGATGCTGTCGGCCGCTTCGACGCCGTTGCGCGCCACGGCCACGACCTGCAGTTCTGGCCACAGCGCGGCAAGCTGGGTTTGCAGCGCCTTGGCCAGGTGCGGTTCGTCGTCGGCGATCAGGGCTGTGGTCATACCGGCAAGGCTTTCTCAAAGGGCAGGCGCAAGGTGGCCACCGTGCCGGGGGCTGCGGCGGTCAAGGTCAGCGAAGCGCGGCTGCCGTACTGGGCCAGCAAGCGTTCGCGAAGGTTGCTCAGTGCCATGCCGGCGCCGCGCCGGCGCGCGGGGGCGGCCAGGCCCATGCCGTCGTCGCTGACTTGCAGCACCAGCGTGTCGCCGTCCACGCTGGCGCGCACCTGCACGCGCCCGCCTTCGAGCTTGGGTTCGAGCCCGTGGTGGATGGCGTTTTCAACCAGCGGCTGCAGCATCAGCGGTGGCAGCTTGGCGCCGTGCAGCGCGGGGTCGTTGTTGATGTCGAACTGCAGCCTGTCTTCCATGCGCACCTTCAGCAAGCACAGGTAGGCATGGGCCAGTGCCAGCTCGCTGCCCAGCGTGGCCTGGTCGTGGCGCAGGCTGGTGAGCGACGAACGCAGGTAGTCGGTGAAGGATTCCAGCATCTGCTTGGCGCGCGCTGGGTCTTGGTCGATCAGCGATATCACGTTGGCCAGTGTGTTGAACAAAAAGTGCGGTTCGATCTGGCCTTGCAGCAAACGCAGCTGCGCTTCTGCGGCGTTCTTCTCAGCCTGGTGCTGGCGCGCCTTGAGGCTGAAATACTGGTGGAAGATGAAGGTCAGCAGCAGCGACAGCAACAACGACCCGACGATGAGATTGGCCGATCGCGGGCCCGACGCCCACTCGGCCACATTGGCCCCGGCCAGCCAGACGCCCAGCGGCCAGCCGATGCCGGTGCACAACAGCGGTACCCCTGAAAAATAGAGCGTGCGTTGCCAGGCTTTCCAACCGGCGATGACAGCACGGCCGCGCCACAACAGGCCCAGCAGGTCGAAGACGATGTGGATCAACGCGCCGATGGTCAGCGAGATGATGAAATTGCGGCCATACCACTCGGCCCAGCCGGCCCAGTTGCGCCAGGCGTTGCTTGAATCCTGGGCAAAAGCAAAAAAGCCCAGGATCGTGAAACCGGCCGCGACGACGGCGCAGAACAGCAGTGTCCAGACCCATTGCAGCCAGTAAGGGCCGGCGCGCTCTGGGCTGCCGCCCCAGGTTTGCCACGACGCTTTCAACAGTGCACGGTCGATCACCATGCGTGGCAGTGTAGGCAGCGCCCAGGCCGGTGCAGGCAGCGCCGCCGACGGATCGACAGCGCGGGCGCTGCATCGACAGGGTGGCCGACCGGCCGCGAACCAGGCCGTGAATCAGGCCGCGAACCAGTCCGCGAACTTGGCGCTGCCTACAATCCGCCCGCTTCACACACCTGGCAGCATTCATGCAGATCGATCCCACCATCTTCAAGGCCTACGACATTCGCGGCATCGTCGGCAAGAACGTCGACGAGGCCTTTGCCGAACACCTGGGCCGCGCTTTCGGCAGTCAAGCGCTGGCCGCCGGCGACACCGCCGTGGCGGTGGGCCGCGACGGGCGTGTCTCGGGCCCCAAGCTGGCAGCCGCACTCGTTCGCGGTTTGAAGAGCACCGGCCTGGACGTGGTGGACATCGGCATGTGCACCACCCCGATGCTGTATTACGTCGCCGCCACGCGCGGCAAGCACGGCTGTAACAGCGGCGTCATGGTCACCGGCAGCCACAACCCCAAGGACTACAACGGTTTCAAGATGGTGATGGCCGGGCGCGCCATTTACGGTGACGACATTCAGAAGCTGCGCCTGCGCATCGAGGCCGAGAGCTACACCGCCAAGCGCGGACGCAGCGGCAAGATGGACGTGCTGGCCGAGTACACGCAGCGCATCGTGGGCGACTGCAAACTGGCGCGGCCGATGAAGATCGTGGTCGACAGCGGGAATGGCGTTCCAGGCGCCAGCGCACCGGCCATCCTGCGTGCTTTGGGTTGCGACGTGATCGACTTGTACAGCCAAGTGGACGGCGACTTTCCCAACCACCACCCCGACCCCAGCAAGCCAGAGAACCTGGCCGATCTCATCAAGGTCGTACACGCCACCGGGGCCGAACTGGGCCTGGCTTTTGACGGCGACGGCGACAGGCTGGGTGTGGTCACCAAAGACGGCAACATCATCTACCCCGATCGTCAGGTGATGTTCTTTGCGCGCGACATTTTGAAGCGCCACAAGGGGGCGACCATCATCTTCGACGTGAAGTGTTCGCAGCGCCTTCCGGTGGCCATCAAAAAGGCCGGTGGCAAGCCGCTGATGTGGAAGACCGGGCACTCGCTCATCAAGGCCAAGCTGAAAGAAACCAACGCGCCTTTTGCTGGCGAGATGAGCGGCCACCTGTTCTTCGGCGAACGCTGGTATGGCTTTGACGACGCGATGTACACCGCCGCGCGGCTGCTGGAAATCTTGTCGCGCAGCAAGAACCCGAGCGCCGAGCTGGACGCGCTGCCGACCAGCTTTTCCACACCCGAGCTGAACGTGCCCTGCGCCGAAGGTGAACACCACGCGGTGGTCGCCGAATTGCTGGCGCGCGTGGCCGACGGCCGGCTGAAGTTTGAAGGCGGTGAGGTGGGCACCATCGACGGCCTGCGGGTCGACTTTGCAGACGGCTTTGGGCTGATACGCGGCAGCAACACCACGCCGGTGCTGGTGCTGCGTTTTGAAGGCCACACCCCGCAGGCGCTGCACCGCATCGAGGCCCAGTTCATGGCCGCGTTGCGCAGCGTCAAGCCCGACGCGCAAGTGGCCGCGGCGGCGCACTGAGCGTTCACAACGCAAGGCCGAAACTGGGCACGGCGGTGCTGGCCCGGGCCGCGTATTCCACGCTGCTGCGGCTGGCCACGCCGCTGTACCTGGCGCGGCTGTGGTGGCGCGGCCGGCGCGAGCCGCTGTACCGCCACGCTTTGTATGAACGGCTGGGGTTTGCCGCAACCGCTGCGGCGTCATCAACCGCATCCGCAACCGCAACCGCATCCGCAACCGCAGCCGCATCCGCAACCGCATCCGCAACGCCGGCCCGGGTCTGGCTGCACGCGGTGTCGCTGGGCGAAACACTGGCTGCCCGGCCGCTGATTGAAGCCCTGCGTTCGCAACACCCCGGCCTGCGCCTGCTGCTGACGCACGGCACCGCCACCGGCCGCGCCGCCGGCCTTGCGCTGCTGCGCAACGGTGATGCGCAGGCCTGGCTGCCCTACGACACGCCCGGTGCGGTGCGCCGTTTCTTCAAGCGCCAGCAGCCGGCGCTGGGCGTGCTGATGGAAACCGAGGTCTGGCCCAACCTGCTGCACGCGGCCCAGCAAGCCAACGTGCCCATGGTGCTGGCCAACGCACGGCTGTCAGCGCGCAGCCTGGCCAAGGGCCTGCGCCTGGGCGCCCTGCTGCGACCCGCGGTGGCCAGCTTCGCGCGCGTGCTGGCGCAGACGGCGGCAGACGCACAACGCCTGCGTCAAGCCGGCGCCCTAACCACCGAAGTGATTGGCAACCTGAAATTCGATCTGAGCCCCGATGCCCGCCAACAGGCGCAGGGCCGCGCCTGGCGCGACGGGCTTGGCCGGCCGGTGGTGTTGATGGCCAGTTCACGCGAAGGTGAAGAGCCGCCGCTGTTGGCCGCCTGGCTGCAACTGCCGGCACCACGCCCGCTGCTGTTGCTGGTGCCACGGCATCCGCAGCGTTTTGATGCGGTGGCTGCGCTGGTGCGGCAAGCCGGCCTGCAACTGCAACGCCGCAGTGCCTGGGCCGATGCACCGCCCGCTGATGCACGGCCTGCTGATGCACCGCCTGCTGACGCACCGCCCGCCACAGCCGCGCAGGCCGACGTGTGGCTGGGCGACAGCGTCGGTGAAATGCCGCTGTATTACGCGCTGGCCGATGTGGCTTTGCTGGGCGGCAGCTTCGAACCGCTGGGTGGCCACAACCTGATCGAAGCCGCGGCCTGCGGCTGCCCGCTGGTGATGGGCCCGCACACCTTCAACTTCGCGCAGGCCGCCGTTGGAGCGCTGGCCGCCGGCGCGGCGCTGCGCGCTGACGGTATGGCTGCCGCCGTGCAGCGCGCGCAGGCCCTGCTGGCCGACCCCGCGCTGCCCGCCTGGGGCGCCCGCGCGCTGGCCTTTGCCGCACAACACCGCGGTGCGGCAGCGCGCATGGCAGCGGCCGTACTGGCGCAGCTTCGGCCTGCGCCGAACTGAGCCCAGCCGGTTGCGTCAGCCGGCCCCTGCCGGCGCTGCGTGCTTTTTGCGGGTTATGCGCGCGATGGGCAGCAGCGTCAGCCCGGCCAACACCGGCCATTGCGTGCCACCGATGGGCAGCGGTGCGTTGGGGTCGGGGATGTTGATGACCAGTTGGTAACTGGTCGGCACCTCGACGCCGGCGTCGGTGAACGCCAGGCCGTCAATGAAGACCGTGGTGAAAGAACCCGGCGTACCGCCGGTGATGGCGAAGTTCAAGGCAAAGGGCACATCGAGTTCGCCATTCACCAAGGCGTAGGCCAGCTCCAGACCGACTGTTCCGTCTTGGTTTATGAGGAAGCCTGCCTGCGCGGCCACGAAATCAACGCCGAGAAAGCTCATGAAAGCGGTGTCGTAAGTGACGGTGAAGGAGGCCCCCAGATAGTTCACCAGCCCGTTGTCGGTGACGGTGGAGATGACCGTGTCCCCGGTGATGTGGGCCTGCAAGGTGTTGGTCACCGTATAGGCCTGCGCCGCCTGCATTCCGAACAATCCAGAGAGCGCTGCGACAGAGCAGAAATGGCGCAGCCAGCGTGGAGGTGAAAACATATTAATTTTCCTTAAACTGAAGTTTCCCGCCCTCCCATGAGGCGCTGCGCGCGCAAGTCCCTGTCAAGCTTCACAAATTTGGCCCTTTCGGGCTTTTTTTGTGTTTGATTGTGTAGTCACTAAAAAGCGTTGATAATGTGCGTAGATTGATACATAATTCCCACTATGCCATCTCGCACCGGAGCCGCCCATGTCGTCACCACGCGGCGCACCTACAAGGACAAGGTCTACTGCACCCACCTGCTGCGCCGCAGCTACCGCGAAGACGGCAAGGTCAAGAACGAGACTCTGGGCAACCTGTCGCACCTGCCCGATGCGCTGATCGACATCATTCGCCGCTCGCTGCAGGGCGAGACCTTCGTCCCCGTCTCCCAGGCCTTCGAGGTCGTGCGCTCGCGCGCCCACGGTCACGTCCAGGCCGTGGCCCTGGCCATGCAGCGCCTGGGCTTGGCCTCGGTGATCGCTTCTTCTCCCAGCCGTGAGCGCGACCTGGTGCTGGCCATGGTGGCCTCGCGCATCGTCCAGCCCGACACCAAGCTGGCCACCTCCAGGCGCTGGCACTGCTCGACCCTGGCCGAGGACTTCGGCGTGACTGAGGCCACCGAGGACGACCTGTATGCGGCCATGGATTGGCTGCTGGCCCGCCAGGATGCCATCGAGCAAAAGCTTAGCCGCCGCCACCTGCGCGAGGGCGCGCTGGTGCTGTACGACCTGTCGTCGAGTTACTTCGAGGGCAGCACCTGTCCGCTGGCCAAGCGAGGCTACAGCCGTGACGGGCGGCCCGGCACGCTGCAGGTCAACTACGGGCTGCTCACCGATGCGCGCGGCTGCCCGGTGGCCGTCTCGGTGTTCGAGGGCAACACGTCCGACAGCCTGACCTTCCTGCCGGCCGTGCAGCGTGTGCGCGAGCGCTTCGGCCTGACCCAGGTGGTGATGGTCGGTGACCGCGGCATGGTGTCGCAAAAGGCCATCGACGAGCTTCGCGGCCAGGGCGGCGTCGACTGGATCACCGCGCTCAAGAGCGTCTCGATCCGCGGCCTGGTCGAGCAGGGCCATTTGCAACTGGGCTTGTTCGATCAGCGCAACCTGGCCGAGATCACGTCGCCCGAGTACCCCGGCGAGCGTCTGGTGGCCTGCCGCAACGACGCCCTGGCCAAGCTGCGTGCGCACAAGCGCGAGAGCCTGCTGCAGGCCACCGAGGCGCTGCTGGCCGTGATCAAGGCCAGTGTGGATGCGGGCAGGCTCGCGGGGCAGGACAAGATCGGCGTGCAGGTGGGCAAGATCATCAACCGCCACAAGGTGGCCAAGCACTTCGAGCTGAGCATCGGCCAGGCAACGCTCGCCTGTTCGCGAAGGCAGGACGTGATCGATGCCGAGGCGGCGCTGGACGGGCTGTACGTCATTCGCACCTCGCTGAGCGAGCAGCGCATGGATGCGCCCACATGCGTGCGCAGCTACAAGGCCTTGGCCAACGTGGAGCGGGCGTTCCGATCATTGAAGACGGTGGACCTGAAGGTGCGGCCCATCCACCACCGGTTGGCCGACCGGGTGCGCGCGCACATCCTGCTGTGCATGCTGGCGTGCCATGTCGAGTGGCACATGCGTGAGACTTGGCGCGAGCTGATGTTCGCCGACACCGATCAGGCCGCCAAGGCCACTCGAGACCCGGTGGCCCCTGTCAAGCGCTCGGCATCGGCGCAGCGCAAGGCCGCCTCGAAGTTGCTCGACGATGAGCAGCCCGTGCACAGCTTCGCCACCCTGATGGCAGAGATGGCCACCCTCGTGCGCAACACCTGTCGCACGCCCAGCGCTGGCGCGGATGCGCCAACCTTCGAGGTGCTCACCACCGCCACCGCACACCAACAGCGCGCCCTGGCGCTGATCCAGGCCATCCAACTGTAGTCAGAAACCCAAACCCGAAATCCATCGCAAGTGGTTGATGGAACGAGAGAATTCGGGCTGATGGTTGGGGAACTTCAGCTTAATCTGGCCATCAAGTGCAACGCTGAGCGGTTTGCGATGGACTCTATGTTCCAGCCCTCACTGGCCGGGAATACCAAAGCGGTCACAAGGTGCAATCACATCCAGAAGTTGAAGTTTTCCAAGCCACGGCTCTATGCCTTCGCCGAGCACAGCGCGGTCCAGGTGGCCAATGTACTGGCCTCACCGCCCGCGGTGGAGATGGGCATCTACGTCGTGCGCGTCTTCGCGCGGCCGAAGCAGGCCAGCGTCTTGCACGCCGACCTGGCCAAGCGGCTGTCCAAACTTGATGAGAAGGCCGAGGGCATCGCTATGGCGCGCGACACCTTCAGCCGCAACACCCGCAACCAGCTCAAGCAGGTCTTCGACGCGCTGCGCGAACTCATGACGCCGCCCGATCCGCCCAAGCGGCCTATCGGGTTCGTCACGCCTGAGGACAAGGGTAGCAAAAAGACTTCGGGGGCAAAGGGCAAGGCGTGACCCCGGCGCCGGTCAGATCTT
>JANMJI010000279.1:0-3429 GCA_031371275.1 Betaproteobacteria bacterium | reverse complement strand
CGGCCCGCAGCGCGCCGCCACGCACCGCGCCAAAGCACCCGGCCAGCGCCGTGCTGCTGCTCTGGTTGGTGGGGTTGGTGTTGACGGTGCTGGTGCTTTGCGCCGCTTCCACCACCAGCGCCGTGCGCGGTGCCAGGCGCACGGTGACGTTGGCGCTGGCCAGGTCGTAGGGCGCCAGCGGGTGCGGTCTTTGACGACCGAGCCACCCACTTCCAGCGCGTCGTTCAAGCGCCATTGGCCGTCGCTGCCCAGCACCCAGAACTGCGTGCCGCCCTGGTCCACTTCATAGGTCACGCGCAGCGACACCGGGTTCAGGTTGCTGTCGAAGCTGGGCAGGAAACTGCTGAGCAGCATGCGGCCAGAGAAGGGCTCGAAGCTGTAGTCCACCAACCGGGCCAGGGGCCGCACGCTGACGATGCGCGAAGGCTGGAAGCGGTCACGAACGATGATCTCTACTTTCTCGCTGCCTTCCAGCACACCGATGTTGCGCAGGCCGTAAGGCCCAGACCCCTGGCTGGCGATTTCTTCCACGACCTGGCGCAGCGTGTCGCGCGTGGCAAACACATTGCCTGTTAGCTTGCCCTCTTCATGGTGCAGCCTCACGCCGGTGGCCGTGCGGTTGTAGTTGCCCAGGCTGCGCTGTTTCAGCGACGCCACCGCGCCCTGGCCGATGGCTTGTGTGAAGCCGTCGCCGGTGACGAAGTCGCCATACAGCGCGTAGCTCTTGTCTTTGTCGATGCGCACATACAGCCGGTCGCCAGAACGGGCATCGAAGCTGCGCAGCGACGCGTCGCCATACACGGGGTACAGCTCGTCGGGCCGCACGTCGCGCAGCAGGCGAGCGCGGGTGGCCTTGTCGCTGTCGTAGGCGGCCGTCAGCAGCAGGTCGCCGCGCACCAGGCCCTTCAGGAAGAACGCGGTGCGGGCCGCGATGTTGGCTTTGCCGCCGTTGAATTGGCGGGCCCAACTTTCAATCTCTTGCTCGAAGCCGTCGCTGCGGCGGGCCGGCGACAACACCGTCTTGCCGCGGAAGTTGACGATGCCTTCAACCAAGCCCGCGGCCACCAGCGGCCGCAGTTCGGGCACGAAGCTGATGACGCCCGCGGCTTCCTGGTCACCGGCGGTGATGCGCAGCCGCACGTCTTGCGCTTCGGCCGGCGCCAGCAGCGTGAATTCGGCGACGCCGGCCTGCACCTTTAGCTGCACGCCCGGTGTCACGCGGTCGGCGTCCTGGCGGCGTGGGCCCAGCTCATCGGTGCGGGCGCCGGGCAACAGCAAACGGCCGCCGGAATGTTCGATGGTGATCGTGGCCGGCACCGCCTGCGGCTGGCCGTCGCGGCCGAACAGGCGCACCGTCAGCTTCACGGGTGCCTGGCCGTCGGCGGGTACAGCATCGCGGTCGACATCGACCACGATGCGGCCGACGGCGGCGTTGGCGGCGTAGTCCACACCGGCTTGTTCGCCGCGGAACAGCAAGGGGGCTTGCGCGTCTTGCCCTGGCGCGCGCGGCAGCAGCGTGGCATGGCCTGCGCTGGGCGCGGTGTAGCGCACGTCAGCGGGCGAGCCCGCGGGCGGCCGGGTTTGTGCGTGGCCGGGGCGTGCAAGAGCGCCAGCACTGGCCCGAGCAAGAGCGCGAGCACCAGCCCCACTTCAGCGCGTGCCATCGCTGCCCCCTGTGGTGGGCGCGGTGCCGCTGTCGCGCCCCCCGGGCGCCGGTTTGTTCACCGGCAAGGCCGGCGTGGGCACGTTGGTTTCATAGCCAGCCGGCGTTTTCGGTGCCGGCATTGGCACGCGCGGTTTGGGCGTTAGCTGGTTGGCACCGTCGGTGCCTTGCTGTGGTGAAGACTGCGGCGTCAGCCCCTGCGCCTTGCTGTCAAAGCGCAGCGCGGGCCGGCCCTTTTTCTCGGGCTCGGGCGCGCGCACTTCACCTTGCGCACGGCGGGCTTTGACCTGTTCCAGCACGGTGTTGCTGCAACTGCCTTCAATGAAATCGGCGCGGTGCAATTCGCCGTTCTTGATGTCCAGCCACAGGCTGCCGGCATCACCCAGGTTGCGGTTGCTGGA
Source organism: Betaproteobacteria bacterium (assembly GCA_031371275.1). GTDB lineage: Bacteria > Pseudomonadota > Gammaproteobacteria > Burkholderiales > Burkholderiaceae_C > Rubrivivax. The sequence goes on along the minus strand of JANMJI010000279.1, from coordinate 1,365 downwards.
TGTGGTGAGCCTGGACCCGCGCGGCAGTGTCAGCGGGTCGACCTTCAGCACCGCGCTGCGTGGCGGTACAGCGCAGACGCTGCACTTGCCTTCGCTGTCGCTGATGAGCGTGGTGCCGTCCTGCATGAACAGGCGCACGCCGGGCACACCCAGCTCTTCGGGGTCTTGCACATGGTTGCCGTTGCAGTCCACAAAAATCTTGCCCACGACGCAAGCGTCGATGGTGAAGACACCGCCGCCAACCCGCACCCTGAACACCGCTTCGTTGGTGGCCACGGCACCGGCCAGCGGATTGAAGCTGGCGTCCACACAGCCCGCCGGCACGGCGCAGGCCTGGCTGCGTGCGCGGTTGATACCGTCGCCCTGCTGCGCGCCGACTCCGACGCGAACACGGTAGCGCAGCACGAGCTGTTTGCTGGCCGGCATGGGGCCGAGGTTGAAAGCCAGCGTGGGCCCGAGACCACCCGCGGGATCGGCGATGGTCACCTCACCCACCATCGCCGTGCCGCGGATGTAGGTGAAGCCGGCCGGCAGCCTGTCCACCACCGTCGTCTGGCGCAGCGCAGCGCCCGAGCTAACACGCACAGTGAGCGTGTAGCGCACGCTGTCACCCACTTCGGCCACGGCCTTGTCGCCGGTCTTGGCCAGGCTGATGGCGGTGGGCAAGGCGGGGTCCAGCGGGATGTGGTTGTGGATGACGTTGGCACCGCCTGAGCCACTGGTCAGCAACAGGAAATAGCTGGTGGCCGACCCCACAGCGCCTACAGGCGCGGCGGCCTGCGGCTGCACCGCATAGGTGGAACCGGCAGCGCCCGGCGGCACCAATGGCCCTGCCGTGGGCGGGATGGCCGTTGACGTGAAGCTGTAGCCCGCGGGCGGTGTCACCGTCAGGCCGAAGTTGCAACTGGCCGGCGCGGCGGGCGCGAACAGGAGCTGGTAGAAGCCGTCGGCACCCACCGTCATGGCCACACTGCTGCCGTTGATGGCGTAGCCGCCCAGGTTGCCGCCGACCAGGCCGGTGGCCGGGTTCCAGTCGGCGCACACGCGCACTGGCGCCAGCGTCACCACCGAGCCCGGCACCGGCTGGCGCAAGCCCGAGTCGTAGACCACGCCACTCGGGTCCACCGGCAGGCTTTGTTGTTGCAGTTCCTGGCCCGGCGCCAACACGATGTTCGGTGCCGGGTTGGCGCCGCTGCCGGGGCAGGAACTGGCTGTGCCTGCACCTGGAGCGTTAGCGTTGCAGGCCGCGCCGCTGGACCCCGGCGCCGTTTCGCCGTTGACCGGATAGCCGAACACGATGCCCGAGGCCGGGTCGCGGAAGCGCACGGCCAGCGGCACGCCGGGCAGCAGGTCGCGCACCAGGTA
>JANMJI010000167.1:0-10061 GCA_031371275.1 Betaproteobacteria bacterium | reverse complement strand
CTGCGCAAGCTGCAAAGCGCGGGCCATTCGCTGCTGGTGATTGAGCACAACCTGGACGTCATCCGCGCCAGCGACTGGATCATCGACCTCGGCCCCGAAGGCGGTGAAGCCGGTGGTGAGGTGGTGTGTGTGGGCGCGCCCGACGATGTGAAAGCGCACCCGACTTCGCACACCGCGCTGGCGCTGCGCGAGTATGAAAAGTCGCTGGGCCTGGGCGCTGTGCTGGCCGAAGAAGGCCGGCCACTGCAGCACATCGTGCGGGCTCGCCGCCAGGCCGCACGCGACGCCGACAACCACATTCAAATCGTCAACGCGCGCGAGCACAACCTGAAGTCGCTCAACGTCAACATCCCGCGTGGCAAGTTCAACGTCATCACCGGCGTCAGCGGTTCTGGCAAAAGCACGCTGGCTTTCGACATCCTCTTCAACGAAGGCCAGCGCCGCTATCTGGAAAGCCTGAACGCCTACGCTCGCAGCATCGTGCAGCCGGCGGGGCGGCCCGAGGTGGATGCCGTCTACGGCATTCCGCCCACGGTGGCCATTGAGCAGCGCCTGAGCCGCGGTGGCCGCAAAAGTACGGTGGCCACCACCACCGAGGTCTGGCATTTCCTGCGCCTGCTGTGGGTCAAGCTGGGCTTGCAGCACTGTGTGCACGACTGCGCGCCTGTGAAGGCGCAGAGCGCAGAAAGCATCGCCGCCCAACTGCTGCGCGACCACCGCGGCCAGCATGTGGGCCTGCTGGCGCCGCTGGTCGTGAACCGCAAGGGCGTCTACACCGACCTGGCCAAGTGGGCCAAGGCGCGCGGCCACAGCCACCTGCGGGTGGACGGTGAGTTTTTGCCTTTGAACCCCTTCCCGCGCATCGACCGTTTCAAGGAACACACGCTGGAATTGCCCGTCGGTGCCATCGTCATCACGCCAGAAAATGAGATCGAGCTGCGGGCTTTGTTGAGCAAGGCACTCGACCTGGGCAAGGGCGTGCTGCACCTGCTGCACCCGCTGGACGGCCTGGCCGCGGTGATGGAAGAAGCCGGCCCCACGGTGGCCGCCGGCAGGGGCATTGGCGCGGTGAAGGTCTTCAGCACCAAGCGCGCCTGCCCGGTGTGCGGCACCAGCTACCCGGAACTGGACCCGCGCATGTTCAGCTACAACAGCAAACACGGCTGGTGTACGGGCTGCGTGGGCACCGGCTTGAAGCTCACCCGCGAGCAGCGCAAAGCCTATGACGACAGCATTCGCGACGACGACAACAAAGGCCGTGAGCAGAGTTTTCCCAGCGAGGAAGCCGAAGTGGAAGGCGTGGTGGACACGCCCTGCGCAGACTGCGGCGGCGCACGCCTGAACACCGCTGCACGCGGGGTGACCTTCGAAGATCGCGCCATCAGCGACATCGCAGGCCTCTCCGTACACGAAACCCGCGCCTGGATGCAAACGCTGGAACTGAGTGGACGCGACGCCGACATCGCACGCGACGTGGTGTCTGAAATCAAGAGCCGGCTGGAGTTTCTGGAAGACGTGGGCCTGGGCTATCTGACGCTGGACCGCGCCGCGCCCACGCTCAGTGGCGGTGAAGCGCAGCGCATACGCCTGGCCGCGCAACTGGGCAGCAACCTGCAAGGCGTGTGCTACGTGCTGGACGAGCCCACCATCGGCCTGCACCCGCGCGACAACGGTGTCTTGCTGAACGCGCTGGCCAAGCTGGGCGCGGCCGGCAACACGCTGGTGGTGGTGGAGCACGACGAAGACACGATTCGCCGCGCTGAGCACATCATCGACATCGGCCCTGGCGCCGGCAAACGCGGCGGGCGGCTGGTGGCGCAGGGCACGGTGGCTGAGCTGTCCGCGCAGCCAGAATCGCTCACCGGCCGGTTGCTGGCGCAGCCGCTGCTGCACCCCCTGGTGCCGCGCCGCGCCATCGACTGGCAGGCGCCGGCGCTGCTGCTGCGCGGCGCCACGCTGCACAACCTGCAAGGCGTGGACTTGCGTGTGCCGCTGGCCCGGCTGGTGGCGGTGACGGGTGTCAGCGGCAGCGGCAAGAGCACGCTGGCACGCGACGTGCTGCTGGCGAACGTTCAAACAGCACTGACAGGCAGCAAGAAGTGGGCGGGCTGCGCCAGCCTGGAAGGAAGCCAGCACATCGACCGCGTGCTGGAAGTCGACCAGACGCCGATTGGCAAAACGCCGCGCAGTTGCCCGGCCACCTACATCGGCTTCTGGGACACCATCCGCAAGCTCTTCACAGAAACGCTGGAAGCCCGCGCCCGCGGCTACAGCGCGGCGCGCTTCAGTTTCAATACCGGCGGATCAGGAGCCGCCGGCCAAAAGTCCGGCGGGGGCCGCTGCCCGGGCTGTGAAGGCCAGGGCGTGAAGACCATCGCCATGAGCTTCCTGCCCGACGTGAAGGTGCACTGCGACATCTGCCACGGCGCCCGCTTCAACCCCGAAACGCTGGCCGTCAGCTGGCGTGGCAAGAGCATCGGCGACGTGCTGCGCATGGAAGTGGACGAGGCGGCGACTTTCTTCGCCAGCATGCCCAGCATCAGCCACCCGCTGCAACTGCTGGCCGACGTGGGCCTGGGCTATCTGACGCTGGGCCAGCCTTCACCCACCTTGAGCGGCGGCGAGGCGCAGCGCATCAAGCTCGTCACCGAACTGAGCAAGGTACGCGACGACGTGACGCGCCGCGGCCAGAAACCGCCGCGCACGCTGTACGTGCTGGACGAACCCACCGTGGGCCTGCACATGGCCGATGTCGAAAAACTGATACGCGTGCTGCACCGCCTGGTGGATGGTGGCCACAGCGTGGTGGTCATCGAGCACGACCTGGACGTGATTGCCGAAGCCGACTGGGTGGTCGATCTGGGCCCAGAAGGCGGCACCGCCGGCGGGCGCGTGGTGGTGGCCGGTGCGCCCGAAACGGTGGTGGCATCGGGATCGCACACGGGGGTGGCGTTGGCGGGGGTGTTGGGGCGGCGGTGAGGGGCCAGCCGGCTCACGGTCAGACCACAAGGCATGAACGCATTGACCATCCAGATTCCGCTGCATCGGGCTGATGCGTTGTTTGAAGCGCGCTTGCGTCAGCAGCTCAGCAAGTCAGAACGGGTGCGGCGTGCCGTGGCGGCCCATCTAGAAAAAAGCGAGTCTGCGACGAAGGGCCAGAGCGTGTCTTCTGTGTTGGGGCCGGCTGTGCGCTGGCAAGCAAAAACGCCACCCGGGGGTGGCGTTTTTTGCATTTCAGTGAACGCGCCAGCGCAGTGTTGATTCAGGCGCTGATTTACGCGCTGCCTGCCAAGCGGCCTTCAGCGCCGCCTTATGCGATCTTGCGGCGGCGGAAAGCCAGCAACGCCAGGCCAGCGCCCATCATGGCGTAGGTGCTGACTTCGGGCACGGGGGCCAGTGTGTAAGTGACGTTGTCCACACCCACCCAGTCGTTGAACGACCCCGGCCGGATGGCCACGCTGGTCAGCGGGCCGGCGTAGCCCAGAACAAACTGGCCGGTGCTGCTGCCCGACACGGTATTCACCAGCGTCGCGCCGTTGTAGGAATACACCGTCACGTCGGCCGCTGTGGAAACACCAGCGAAGACGACGCTGAAGCCAGTGACGACGCCAGAGAAGGTGATCTTGAAACTGGGGTCACCGTCGACTTCGGCCAGCCAGCCGTTGAAGCTGTGCAAGATGTTGCCGCTGACCAGCGACGGCGAGCCCAGGCCGCCCACGTCGGCACCGGTACTCGACACGATGGTCATGTCGGTCAGGGCCGACCAGGGTTTGCCGCTGCTGCTGGTGCCAGGGCCTGTGAAGGCGTTGGCCGAGAAGACAGCGCCCAGCGCTGCGTACTGGTTCGACAGCTTGACGCCAGCGACCAGGTCCTCGAAGGTCAATGTCGTGGCACTGGCTTGGCTGGCGGCCAGCACCAGGCTGGAAGCCACAAGCGCGAAAGAGGCTTTCAATTTCATGGTGTTTCCTGGAAAGAGCGGACAGCGCCTGGGCGCAGCCTGGTGGTCAAAAAACAAGGAGCCCGAAAGCCCCGAAGTGTGGCGTGGCGATATCACAAAAGCCTGACTGAACGATATAGGGTCTGGCGCAAAACTGGCTCCCGCAAACGCGGGGGTCAGGCGTCGGCCAGCCGGCCCAGGCTGGGCAGTAATGCCGCATCGGGTGCCCCGGCCGCCAGGCCACCCATCATCAGCCGCAGCGCGCGGGTTTGCAGCAGCGCGGCGTCGTCGCGGTCGCCGCAGCGCGTCAACACGTCGCTGATGCGCAGCAGCACTTTGAATTCCCAGCTGGCGTCGGCGACGCGGCCGGCCAGCGTCGACGCTTCAAAGACACGGTCGCGGGCGCGTTCACGCGCCGCGTGGCCGCTGCCGGGAGCGGCGGCGTCTTGGGCGTCGGCAAGCAGGGTGGCGCATTCGCACAGTTCGCACAGCACGTCGACCACAGGGTCGGTGCTGCCAGCGCTTCGCGCCCAGCGCAGTGCCAGTTCGTAGTAAGCCTCGGCGCTGGCCACGGCGCGCAGTTGCACATAGGCGCGGGCCACAGCCACCAGGGCCTGGCTCATGCCATAGGGTTGTGCGCGACGTTCTGCGGCGTCCAGCGCCACCGCGGCCTGGCGCAGGGCCTGGCGCGCGGGCTCGTCGAGCAAGGGGGCTTCGAACATGGGCCTTCTCTTGAAGTGTTGCGACCATGCTAGGGGCGGCGCGGGCGCCGCGCTGCCCCGTGTTTGTGGGGGCGCGGCGTGCAGGCTTCACGGTCGGGGGCGGACGGCCCGCACAATGCACATCTGCCTACTGTTTCCCGGAGCACCCCCATGCACGCTGCGCCTTTGTTTGTTCTTGCGGCCACGGCCCTGGCGGCGCTGCCGCTGCAGGCCCAGGTGGTGTTGACGGTGTCGTCCTGGCTGCCGCCCAGCCACGCACTGAGCGAGACCCAGAAAGCGTGGTGCAACCAGCTTGAAACAAAGACCGCGGGCAAGGCCAAATGCAACCTGCTGCCACGCGGTGTGGCGGCTGCGCCGGCCACGTTTGACGCCGTGCGCAACGGCCTGGCCGACCTGTCCTACACCGTGCACGGCTACACGCCGGGGCGTTTTGTGACCACGCAAATCGCCGAGTTTCCTTTCCTGGGCAACAACGCAGAGCCGGTGTCGGTGGCCTTCCAGCGCATGTATGCCAAGACGCCGGCGATGGCCGAAGAACACAAGGGTGTGAAGGTGCTGGCGGTGTTCACGCACGGGCCCGGCATCGTCTTCAATACCAAGCGCGCGATTGTCAAAGCCGAAGACCTGACGGGACTGAAGTTTCGTGTCGGTGGCGGTGTCGTCAATGAGATCAGCAAGGCGCTGGGCATGAACGTGACGCTGAAACCCGCGCCTGAAAGCTACGAGTTGCTCAGCACCGGAGTCATGGACGGCACGCTGTTCCCGGCCGAAAGCGTGGAGAGTTTCAAGATCGACAAGGTGGTGCGCTACGGCACGACCTTTCCGGGCGGCCTGTACAACACCAGCTTCGTGTTCATCATGAACCAGGCCCGCTACGACAGCCTGCCGCCCGACGTGAAGAAGGCGGTGGATGAACTCTCTGGCGAAGTGGCTGCGCGCCTGTTCGGCCAGGCCTGGGACAAGGTGGACAGGCGCGGCCTGGCCTTCATGCAGGCCAGTGGTGTGCAGATAGACAAGGCCGACGCAGCCTTTGTAAAAGTCGTCACCGACAAGACCGTGCCACTGATTGACAACTGGGCCAAGGCGGCCGAAGCCAAGGGCATGAAAGACCCGAAGAAGGCGCTGGCCGAGTTGCGCGCCGACATCGTCAAACTGCAATGAATGAAGCTGCCGTGAAGCGCCGGCCTGCCAAGCCCAGATGAAGAAGCTGCTGGCCACGCTGTGCGGCGTGCTGGCCGCGGTGGCCTTGTTCGCCATCATGGGCCTGACGCTGGCCGACGTGGCCGGGCGCAAGCTGCTCAATGCTTCGGTGCCGGGTTCGCTGGAGCTGACTGAGTTGCTGATGGTGGCAGTGATCTTTGCCGGGCTGCCTTTGGTGTCGCTGGCCGGTGAACATGTGGTCTTCGATTCGCTGGACCCCTGGCTGCCCGCGCGCCTGCGCCGCGTGCAGCAGACGGTGGTCGATCTGCTGTGCGTGGCCGCGCTGGGCGGCATGGCCTGGCTGATGTGGGTCAAGGCCGGGCAGATGGCTTCGTATGGCGACATCACCGCGCAGCTGAAGCTGCCGCTGGGGCCTTTTGTCTACCTGATGAGCGGCCTGTGCGGCGTCACGGCGGCGGTGCATGCGTTGCTGATGCTCCAGCCCACATCCGAGCACCACCATGCCGGGGTCCCTGAATGACCGAAGCGCTGCTGGGTTTTGCGGCCGTTTTCTTGCTGGCGCTGCTGCGCATTCCGCTCGCCTTTGCGATGGGTTTTGTCGGCTTTGTCGGCCTCGGCCTGTTGCGCGGCTGGGCGCCGACGATGGCCAACGCGGCGCAGGTGGTCTACGACACCGGCTTTGCCTACACCTTGAGCGTCGTGCCGCTGTTCATCCTGATGGGCAACTTCGTCGCGCGGGCCGGGCTGGCACACGAGCTGTTCCGCGCCGCCTACGCCTTCATCGGCCACTTCCGCGGCGGCCTGGCACATGCCACGGTGCTGGCCTGCGCCGGCTTTGGTGCCATCTGCGGCAGCAGCATCGCCACGGCGGCCACGATGGCCAAGGTGGCCTACCCGCCGATGAAGAAGCTGGGCTACAGCAACGCGCTAAGCACCGGCGTGATTGCCGCCGGCGGCACGCTGGGCATCATGATCCCGCCGTCGACGATCATGGTCATCTACGGCATCGTCACCGAAACCCACATCGGCAAACTCTTTGCTGCCGGTGTGCTGCCCGGGCTCATGTGTGCGCTGCTGCTGATGGCCGGCGTGGCCTGGATCACCTGGCGCGACCCCAGCGCCGGCCCCGCCGGTGAACGTACGGCCTGGCCCGAACGCTGGCGGGCTTTAGGCGACATCTGGGGCGTGGCTTTGCCGGTGGTGGTGGTGCTGGGCGGCATCTACGGCGGCGTCTTCACGGCCACCGAAGGCGCGGGCATCGGCGCTTCGGGCGCGTTCTTTTTTGCGCTGGCCCGCGGTGCACTCACTTTGAAGGTTCTGTTTGAGGTGCTGGTGGAAAGCGCACGCACCACGGCGATGCTGTTCACCATCCTCATCGCGGCGATGCTGTTCTCGGGCTTTGTCAACTTCACCACCATGCCGGGTGACCTGAAAGACTGGATCCTGCACCTGGGCCTGAGCCCGCTGATGGTGGTCGGCGCGATGATGGTGATCTACGTGCTGCTGGGCACCATCATGGAAGAACTGAGCATGGTGCTGCTGACGATTCCGGTGTTCTTCCCCATCGTCACCGGGCTCGGCTTCGACCCGGTGTGGTTCGGGGTGCTCATCGTGCTGGTGGTGCAGATCGGGCTCATCAGCCCGCCGGTGGGCATGAACCTGTTTGTGCTGAACACGCTGCTGAAGGATGTGACGCTGCGCGAGGTTTTTCGCGGCGTCTGGTTGTTCGTGCTGATGCTGGTGCTGGCGCTGGGTGTGGTGCTGGAATTCCCGATGCTGAGCCTTTGGCTGCCCAGCTTCATGCGGTGATTCAGGCGCGGGCCGCAGCCGCGGCCGGTTTGTGCATGCGCTTCCACACGCGCCAGCCCAGTAGCATGGCCATCACCGCGGCGTAAATCGACCACTCACCAAAGTTGTTCTTGGCCGCGCGCATCCAGAAAAAGTGCAGCAGGCCCAGCAGCGCGGTGGCGTAGACCAGCTTGTGCAGCGCCTGCCAGCGTTTGGCACCTAACATTTGAATGGCACGGTTGAACGAGGTGGCGGCCAGCGGCACCATCAGCAGCAGCGCGGTGGTGCCGACCAGGATGAAGGGGCGCTTGGGAATGTCTTGCAGGATCGCCTGGACATCAAAGCCCATGTCCAGCCAGGCAAAGCCCAGGAAGTGCAGCACGCCGTAGCAGAAGGTGAACAGCCCCAGCATGCGCCGCAGCCTGGCCAGCGCGTGCCAGCCGGTGGTCTGGCGCAGCGGCGTCACGGCCAGCGTGATGCACAAAAAGCGCAGCGTCCAGTCGCCCGTGCTGCGTATCAGCGCTTCGGCCGGGTTGGCGCCCAACGTGTTGGCCAGGGCGCCCCACAACAGCCAGAAAAAAGGCGCCAGCCCCAGCACAAAGACCAGGGGCTTGGCGGCCTTGTGCAGCAGCAGCTTGTTGACGCGTGGCGCCAGGCCCGGCGCCGGTTTGCGCGCGGCTTGGGGGGTGCTGGTTGCGGTGGCCATGGGGACGATCATCGGCAGGGCGGGCATGGCGTTCTTCAGTAGAACTTCTTCAAGTCCATGCCGGCGTAAAGCTGGCCCACCTGGGCTTCATAGCCGTTGAACATCAGCGTCGGCCGCTTCTTCGCAAACAGGCCGTCTTCGCCAATGCGGCGTTCGGTGGCCTGGCTCCAGCGCGGGTGGTCTACCTTGGGGTTGACGTTGGAATAGAAGCCGTATTCGCTGGGGACGGCCGTTTCCCAGCTCGTCCTGGGCTGCTTTTCGACGAAGCGAATCTTCACGATGCTCTTGCCGCTCTTGAAGCCGTACTTCCACGGCAGCACGGCACGCACCGGTGCGCCGCTCTGGTTGGGCAGCACCTCGCCATACAGGCCAAAGGCCAGCAGCGTCAGCGGGTTCATGGCTTCGTCGATGCGCAGGCCTTCGACATAAGGCCAGTCGAGCACGGCCTGGCTCAGGCCCGGCATCTGTACCTTGTCGGCCATGGTCACGAACTGCACGTACTTGGCGTTGCCGGTGGGCTCAACCTTTTTGATGAGTTCTGACAGCGAGTAGCCGACCCACGGAATGACCATCGACCAGCCTTCGACACAGCGCAGGCGGTAGACGCGTTCTTCCAGCGGCGCCAGTTTCAACAGCGCATCCAGGTCGTAGCTGCCGGGCTTCTTCACTTCGCCTTCGATGGCCACCGTCCACGGCCGCGGCTTCAGCGTGCTGGCATAGCGCACTGGGTCGCCCTTGTCGGTGCCGAATTCGTAGAAATTGTTGTACGAGATGATGTCGTTGTAGGGCGTCGGCTTGTCCAGCGCGATGGCGCCGGCCGCTGCGCTCTTGCCACCGGCCAGTGGCGCCAGTTTGCCCGGGCGCGCCGTCTGCGCGTGCGCGGGCAGCACGGGCAGCCCGCCCAGCACGGCACCGGCGGCCAGGCCTTGAATCAGCTTGCGGCGGCCTTGGTAGACGGGCTGCGCGGTGATGTCAGAAGCGGTGGCATGAACAAAACCGCGGTCCTTCAGGAAATGCATGTCAGCTCCGGTGTCGTGAATGGGTCTGTCGGCCGATTGAGCCGGGCCTTACACGCGGGTGCCAGGCCCGTAGGACAACGCTAACGGGTTCACGACAGCCGGTCTGGGTGTTGCCAGACAGAAACGAAAACGGGCCGCTGGTGGGCCGGCCCGTGTGGGGCAAGCGTGGGCCGGGCGCTTCAGCGCAGGCCGGTCAGGTAGTCGGCCACGGCCTTGATCTCGCCTTCATTCATCTTCGCGGCGATGGTCATCATCTGCGCGCTGTTGGCGCGCGCGCCCGAGCGGAAGGCCAGCAGTTGCGCTTCGGCGTAGTCACCATGCTGGCCGCCGACGCGCGGGTACTGCGCGGGAATGCCGGCGCCGTTGGGGCTGTGGCAGCCGGCGCAGGCCGGCACGGCCTTGGCGGCGATGCCACCGCGGTAGATTTGTTCACCCAAGGCCACGGTGTCCTTGGTCTTGGCAAAGCCGGGCTTGGCTTTCTTTGAAGCGTAGAAGGCGGCGATGTGCTTCATGTCGTCATCCGACAGCGCCGCGACCATGCCCGACATGATGGCGTTCTTGCGTTTGCCGGCCTTGAATTCTGTCAGTTGCTTGACCAGGTATTCAGCGTGCTGGCCTTGCAGGATGGGGTTGGCCGGCGTGCCGCGTGAACCGTCCTGGGTGTGGCAGGCGTTGCAAGAAGCCGCCAACTGCTGGCCCTTGGCCAGGTCGGGTTTGAACGCGGCGGC
>JANMJI010000128.1:0-4459 GCA_031371275.1 Betaproteobacteria bacterium | reverse complement strand
CCACCGTCGAGAGCGTGCCGCTCATCACCGCCAGCATCCTGAGCAAGAAACTGGCGGCCGGGCTCCAAGGGTTGGTGCTGGATGTGAAGGTGGGCAGCGGCGCCTTTACGCCCACGCTGGCAGGTGCGCGAACGCTGGCGCACAGCTTGGTGGACGTGGCCCGCGCCGCGGGGCTGCCGGCGCGGGCGCTTATCACCGACATGAACCAGGTGCTGGGTTTGACGGCCGGCAATGCGCTGGAGATTCAAGAGACGCTGGACTATCTGCGCGGCGCGGCGCGCGAGCCGCGGCTGCATGAAGTGACGTTGGCGCTGGCCGCGCAGATGCTGCATTTGGGTGGGCTCGCGGGCAGCATCGAAGCCGGTCGCGCGCAAGCGCAGGCGGCGCTGGACAGCGGTGCCGCGGCCGAAGGTTTTGCGCGCATGGTGGCCCTGCTGGGCGGGCCGGCCGATGTGTTTGCAGACGCCGGCCTCATCAGCGCGCCCGTGCAGCTTGACGTGCCGGCGCCGCACGCGGGCGTGCTGGCCGCTGCCGATGTGCGCGCGCTGGGCCTGGCCGTGGTGGCGCTGGGCGGTGGCCGCCAGCGCCCGGGTGAACGCATAGACCCACGCGTCGGCTTGTCACACCTGCTGCCGCTGGGCCGCGCGGTGCAGACGGGCGAGCCGTTGGCGCGTGTGCATGCTGCAAGTGAGGACGCGGCGCGGCAGGCTGTGGCGTCTGTGACTGCCGCGTTCACCTTGGCCGAAGCAGCCAGCGCTTCAGCGGTCGGCCCGGTGGTGCTGGAAGCGGTGACCGGCCCTCAAACGCCGTAAGGGCACTCAGGTGGCAGCCGAAATGGTGATGGCGGGCACCGCGACGCTGGCGCATGCGGGGGTCTGCTTGGGAACCGGAATCTTGAATTCGGCGGACGGCCTGACCCGGCTTCAAGCTGTCGTTGGGGATCCTGCACAAGTCCTGGACCTCTCGCTGAGGACGCATCACCGCATCAGTGCCGCTGCGGCGGGCTACGCGCCGGCCTGGGCGGCCTCGGACCGGCTGACTTGCCGGTCGCTGCGTGCGCCGCATTGCGCCGCAAAGCCCGACCCGATCCACGCGGCGGTTCACTGCAACGCCGCAGGCAGGCTCCACGCCGCCAGGCTGCCTCCTGTCATTCAGTGGGTGTCTGCCGCAACGGCAGTCGATTCAACGCGTCACGGTGCTGCGGCCAGTGCGGCACGAGCAAGTCCATCGTGGCCAGGAACTTGCGCCCATGGTTTGGTTCCAGCAGGTGTGCCATTTCGTGGACCACCACGTACTCCAGCAACTCTGGCGGCTTCTTCGCCAGTTCGGTGTTGAGCCGGATGCTGTGAGAGCCGGGTGTGCAACTGCCCCACTTCGTCTTCATCTGTTGCACGAAGCAACGCGACACCTGCACACCTAGCAAAGGCTGCCACTTGGCGATGAGCGCGGCGGCAGCCTCGCGCAGCTGAGTGCGATACCAACCGTCCAGCACCTGGGCGCGGCGCGCTGCATCGGTGCCGGGGCGCACCTGCAGCACCAGCTTGTTGTGCGAAACCCCCACGCTGGGCCCAGCTTCACGTTCCACCAGCTTCATCAACAAGCGTCGGCCCCACAGGTAGTGACTTTCGCGTTCAATGTACTCGCGCGGCGCCTCACGTTCCTGCGCCCGCAGCTTGCGTTGCTGAGCCCTGATCCACCCCAGCTTGGCGATGGCAAAGACGCGGATCGTGTCCACATTCATATGGCGCGGCGCGGCGATGCGCACACGCCCGGTGGGCGGGTACACGCTCAGGTGCACATGCTTGATGTCCTTGCGCACCAGATCCACCGAGATGCCGCCCAGTTCGAACTGCGTCGCCATCAATATTCTTTCTGCTGCATCACCACCAGAAAGATGCGCTCGACTTCCGTCACGTCGTTCAGGATGGCGAGCAAGGCCCGCTTGATCTCGTTTTCGCGGGCTTGGTGGCCGCGCCAACTGTTGGGCCGCACGCGCCGCACGGCTTCGTCAATAGCCACTGCCAGCTCGAGGTCGCCGTCAGGGTTGGGCGTCAGGTAGCCGGGCGCCGACTCTGCTGCGCGCAACCGCGCGCGCAAGTTGTTGTACAGCGCGCGCTTGCCCGGTGTGTCCAGCCGCTCGGGTGTGTCTTCGGCCTGGCCCGCGTTGACCTGCCTGGCCAGCGTGGCAATGCGACGCAAGTATTCCTCGTACTCGATGGCCTTGGCTTTGCGCTCGGCAATGATCTCGTCCAGCAGCGCCGACATGCTGGCGAAGTAGGCGGGGTCGGTGAGTTGCTGCTGGATGATGCGGCTGCGCACGTTGTTTTCAATCGTCTCGGCAATCGCCGCCTGGTTGCCCTTGAGCCCGCCCAGTTGGCTGCTGATGGCGTTGGCGATGCCGGTCTTGACGATCAGCTCCAGCAGGCCGATGCCGTCGAAAGGTGAAATCTTGCGCGGCTCGTCGGCTTCGATGTAGGTGTCGATCAGGTGCCGCATGTCGGCCTCGTAGGCCTTCAGGTCCAGGCTCTCGCCGCTGGCTTTGCGCACGATGTCGCGCAGGTCCAGGTAGTGCTTCAGGCGCTGCTTGATGAGGGCGCTGTCCGCGGCGCTGTAGCCCGCGGCGTCCATCTCGTCGGCAACGGCCGCATAGCTGCGCACCAGCGATGCGGTGGACTTGTACAGCGCCACGCGTTGCGGCTCGCGCTCTTGCAGATCAGACGCGATGTCGGTGTTGCCGCAGAAGTGTTGGATGTGCTCCAGCTCGGCCCGCGGCGGCGGCACCGGTTCGCACAGCAAGTGCAGCGCCTCCAGGGCCTGGTCGAGCCTTTCGCGGCCCTTGGCAAGCCGGTCATGCAGCAGCACTTCGGGGTCGCTTCCGCCAGCGCAGTGGTCCAGCTCCGACGTGTACACCGATATCGCGTTCTCGACCTTCTTGAACAGGTCCTTGTAGTCCACCACATAGCCGAAGAGTTTGTCCTCGCCGTCCAGCCGGTTGGTGCGGCAGATGGCCTGAAACAGACCGTGGTCCTGCATGGCTTTGTCGATGTAGAGGTAGGTGCAAGGCGGCGCATCGAAGCCGGTGAGCAGCTTGTCCACCACCACCAGCAGCTTCATCTGCGCCGGTTCCTTGATGAAGCGCGCCTTGGCCAGCGCTTCGTAGCTCTCGGTCTTGCTCGGGCCCGGCGTGGCCTGCATGTCTTTCAGCAACTCGGTGTAGGTGTTGAAGATGAACTGCTTGTCGGTCTCGTTGTGCGCACCGGTTTCTTCCAGCGTCACGTCCCTGGCCTGCGGGTTGTACGAAGTAACCAGCGCACAGCGCCCTTTGAAGCCGGTGGAACCCTGGTTGAACAGGCTGAAGTACTTGCAGGCTTCGTAGATGCTGGACGCCACCAGGATGGCGTTGCCGCGCGCGTTGGAAAGCCGCGGCTTGACGCTGAAGTCGAACACGATGTCGCTCACCACGCGTTCGATGCGCGAGCGTGAACTCAGCACATGCTGCATCGTGCCCCACCGCTTCTTCAGCTCGTCTTTCTGCCAGTGGTTCAGGCCGCGGGTCTTGGCTTCGAACCAGGCGTCGATCTTGGCAAGCGAGCCCAGCCGCTGGTCAATGTCGCGCGCCTCGTACACCAGGTCCAACACCACCTCGTCGGCCACCGCTTCGCTGAACTTGTAGGTGTGGATGTAGCCGCCAAAAACTTCCAGGCTGGTGGCCTTGTCCTTCTTCAGCAGCGGCGTGCCGGTGAAGCCGATGAACACCGCGTTCGGCATCAGGGCCTTCATCACCCGGTGCAGCCTGCCACTTTGTGTGCGGTGGCACTCGTCCACAAACACGAAGACCTCGCCCACGGCGGCACTGGGCTGGGCTTCCAGCTCCTTGATGAATGCTTCAAAGGCCCGCTCGTCCTTGCCCTTGCCCTGCAGGCCGAACTTGTGCACCAGAGAACACATCAGCCGCGGCGCCGCCTGGCCCAGCAGCTTCATCAGGTCGCGCCCGCTGTTCGTGCGCGTGATGGGCTCGCCGGCTTCGGTGAACACACGCTCGATCTGGCCGTCGAGCTCGTCCCGGTCGGTGACGATGGCCACGCGCGCGTGGGCGTTGTGCTGAAGTATCCAGCGCGCCAGCAGCACCATCACGATGCTCTTGCCGCTGCCCTGCGTGTGCCAGACGATCCCGCCTTTGCGGTCGCGCGCGTGAGCCTGCCCGGCCTTGACGCCGAAATACTGATGCGCGCGAGGCAGCTTCTTGGTGCCGCCGTCGAAGATGACGAAGTCGTGGATCAGCTCGAGCAGCCGGCGCTTCCCGCACAGCTTGAGCAGGTACTTGTCGAGCTTGAAGCGGGTGTCGTCCGCCTCGTCTTCCTTCCACTTGAGGAAGTACTTCTCCTCCGTCTTGATCGCGCCGTACTGCAGCCCTTCAGAGTCGTTGCCCGCGAACACGATCTGGACAGTTGTGAAGAAC
>JANMJI010000115.1:0-2946 GCA_031371275.1 Betaproteobacteria bacterium | reverse complement strand
GGCTGGACGGTGTCGAGTTGGCGCTTTGGTGCGGCTGCGGGGGGCTGAATGTGCAGCTGAATGCGCGGTGGATAGCGCGGGTGACAGCGCGGTTGATAGCGCGCCTGAATCAGGCCCGCTGTTCCTTCGTGGAGCAAGGCCCGGGTTTGCCGAGGCTCAACAGCGCGCGGGCGCGTCAACACAATCCTTGCCATGACATTGGCAGCCGTTCTGAGCCGAGCGCCAGCCCGCGCGGGGTGGATGGCCTGGCTGTGGTTTGCCGCGTGTCTGGCCGCCTGTCTGGCCGCCTGTCTGGCCGGTGCGGCCCACGCCGGCACGTTGACGCGGCCCACCGTCGAAGCGATGTTTCCGCCGCCGCTGATCGTCGGCGAAAAGATGGGCCATCTGCCGGTGTGGCCCATCTTCCGGCGCGCCGGCGCCACGCCTGAAATCCAGAGCTACGTCTTCGAGACGGTAGACCTCGAACCCGTCGCCGGCTATGGCGGCAAGCCGCTGAACCTGATCGTCGTGATGGACCGCGACGGCGCTTTTGTGCAGACGCGGCTGCTGACCCATTCAGAGCCCATCTTTCGCTCTGAAAAAGGCACCGCTGTATTGGCTGAGTTTGCAGCGCAATACCAAGGCCTGACGGTGCAGCACGAGATTCAGGTGCTAACACCCAAAGCGCAGCGACAGGTGTCGGCGACCAAGGCCACGCTGCACGGCATCATGGCCGGCACCGTGACGGCCAACGCGATAGACCGCAGCATCATGGAATCCAGCGCCCAGGTGGCGCAAGCGGTGGCGCAAGCACAAGCACAAGCACAAGCACAAGCACAAGCGGGCAGCGGGTCAGTCCAGGCCGGCGCCGACACCGTCAAACCCCAGCGTGGCCCCGACGACCGCTTCCAGCGCACCGGCTGGAATGGCCTGGCCGCTGCCGGCCTGGTGCAGGCCTGGACGGTGTCGCAAGGCGATGTGGAAACGCGCTTTCGCGGCAGCACAGGCGCCGGCCGCGACGCCGAGGGCATGATCCGCCCGCAGGCGCTGGCCATCGACATCTGGCTGTCGTGGATAGCGCTGCCGCAGGCCGGACGCAACGCGCTGCAGGCGTCGCGCTGGCGCGAGGTGCGCGCGCTGCGCGAGCAAGGCCAGGCGGTGCTGATGGTCATTGACGGCGGGCGTCACAGCCTGGTAGCACCCGCTGCGCCGAAAGCACCCGACGCTGCCGGCCAGCGCAGCCGCGGTGCGCAACTGGCTTTGCAGCAAGCAGGCCAGGCCTTTGCGTTGCAGGAATTGCCCTGGCGCGACGGCCTGCGTCTTTCTGGCCAGCACTCGGGCGTGGCCGCCGGGTCGGTGGCGCGTTACTACACCGTGGCGCCGGCGGCAGACGGCCGCCGCGTCGACATCGAACAGCCCGTGACGCTGGACTTGACGCTGTGGCGCCGTACCGGCGACGCGCCCGATGCGCTGGCCCGTGTGGCCTTGTCGCGCAACTTCTCGGTGCCCGATGCCGCCGCTTACCGGCCCGAGCGCGAGACCCCACGCTGGCTGGAACCCTGGGCCCAGCGTGCGCTGGATTTGTCGGTGCTGGGCGTGGCCCTGGCGGTGCTGGTGGGGCTGCTGGTGGCGCAGCGCCGGCTGGTCGCCAAGCCGGGGCGGCTGGTCAAGGTGCGCACGGCCTACCTCGTCTTCACTTTGGTCTGGCTGGGCTGGGTCGCGCAGGGGCAGCTGACCATCGTCAGCCTGACATCGCTGATCGAAGCGCTGGCCGCCGGGCGCAGCGCCGAATTCCTGCTCGCCGACCCGATGGCGGTGTTGTTGTGGGCTTTCACCGGCGTCACGCTGCTGGTCTGGGGCCGCGGCACTTTCTGCGGCTGGTTGTGTCCGTTTGGCGCGCTGCAAGAGCTGGTCTCGCTGGCCGCGCGCAGCGTCGGCCTGGCCCAGCGCCACCTGCGCCTGCGCACCGACGCCGCGCTCAAGCCCATCAAATACGCGGTGCTGGCGCTGCTCGTGGGCGCGTCGTTCACGTCCGCCGCGTGGACCGAAAGGCTGGTCGAAATCGAACCCTTCAAGACCTCGATCAGCCTGCACTTCCAGCGTGACTGGCCTTACCTGCTGTTTGCACTGGCCTGCCTGGCCCTGGGCACCGTGGTGTACCGGGGTTACTGCCGCTATGTTTGCCCGTTAGGTGCGGTATTTGCCTTGCTGGGCCGCGTGCGCAGGCTGGACTGGATAGCGCGCAAGACACAGTGCGGCACGCCCTGCCAGACCTGCCGCCATGGCTGCCACTACCAGGCCATCGCCGCCACCGGGCGCGTTGATTACAGCGAGTGTTTCCAGTGCCTGGACTGCGTCGAGATTCACGACGACGATCGCCATTGCCTGCCCTTGGTGATGGCGCGCAAAGGGCGCACGATTCCGATCCGCGTGGTGACCGTGGCCGTGCCCGCAAGGACCGGCGCATGAAGCCCCGTCTGCACACCGGCCGTCGCCAGGCCTTGCGCGTGGCCATGGGGCTTGGGTTAGGTCTGGGGATCGGCCCCCGGCTTGGGCTGGCCGCAGGCAGCACACCGGCGCGGCCGGGCGCCGCGCTGGCGTGGCGTGAACGCGCGATGCTGGCCTTCGGCACCACGGTCTGGATGCGTGCCGGTCACGCCCAGGCCGCGGCGGCCGATGCAGCGCTCGACGCCGCTGTGGCTGCGGTGCAGCAGGTCGACCAACAGATGAGCCTGTTCCGCCCCGACAGCGCCGTGTGCCGGCTGAACCGCGAGGGTGTGTTGCGCCAGCCGCCGGCCGATCTGGTGGCCCTGCTGCGCCTGGCCCTGCGCGTGGCAGCACGCAGCGCGGGCAGCTTCGATGTCACCGTGCAGCCGCTGTGGCAGCTCTGGCAAAGCGCGCATGCACAAGGCCGGCGCCCCAATGCAAATGAGCTGCGCGCGGCGCGGCGCCTGGTGGGCTGGCGCG
>JANMJI010000034.1:0-13356 GCA_031371275.1 Betaproteobacteria bacterium | reverse complement strand
CGGTTCAGCACAAAGCTCACCAGCTCGCGCCCATCCATGCGCACCGGCAAGGCCAGTGCATGGTCCAGGCCGACGCGGCGGTAGTAGTCGGCGTACAGCGCGCTGCCGCGAAAGCGCGCCTGCGGCAAGCAGTCGCTGATGCGATGGGCGTACGTGCCGCGGTCAAAGGCGTGGTAGCGCACCAGCGGGTGGCTGTTGAAGTGGCGGTCGAAGGCGGCGCGTTCGTCGGCCCCGATGGCCCCGGGGGGCACGCCGAAGACGACGCGCTGGCCGCTGACCAGGTCGCAGCGCGACAACGTCGTCAGTTCACTGGCCACCAGCTTGCTCAGCACCTGAACGCCGGTGTGCGCGAACCGGCGCGCGTTGCCGCTGGCGTCGGCAATGTCGCCCACCGCATGCAGCACGGCGCGCAGGTCGCAAGATCGCAGCAGTTCAAGACGCGGTTTGTGCATCGCGGCTCCAGGGGCGGCAACAGGGGCGGCAACAGCCGGCGCTGTACGCAATCCTGAGCATCGACGGGCGCGCCGTTTGCACCTTCAATCCAGTATAGGACTGCAAGGAGAACGCAAGATGAACAACGCGACCGATCTGGGTGGCTGCGAGGTGACCTGCATGCTGCCGGTGAAAGACATGGCGCGGGCGCGCCGCTACTACGAAGATCAACTGGGCCTGGCGCCGCAGGGCTTCAAGCCCGACGGCAAGTTCGTCTACCGCGTGTCTGGCACGACGCTGGCCTTGTTCCCCAAACCCGAGGGCACGCAGGCCACGCACACGGCGCTCAGCTTCAAGGTGCCACGCATCGAGCCGGCCGTCGCCGCGTTGAAGGCCCGCGGCGTGGTCTTTGCCGACTACGATTTCCCCGGCTTGAAGACCGTCGAGCATGTCTGTGTGCTGGGCTCGGAAAAGGCGGCCTGGTTCACCGACCCTGAAGGCAACATCCTGTGCCTGCACGAAGATCTGGCCTGAGCAACGGACGTCGCCCGAGTCTTGCGGACAGCAACTCGCCCCGCCAGTCGACCAGCGCCGCGATCTTCGCGTCGATCCATGCAGATACAGACGCGTCTGGTTTGGCCTGGCGCTTCTTCATGTCAGTGGTCTTTCCATGCTGCGCGGTCTGCGCGTCGGTCATGGACGCGCCTGGCGTGAACAGGCCGAGCCCACTGCGCTTGTGAGACCGGGCTGGTGCGCGGCGCTGACGATGCAGGCAGCACACCACCAAGCTCTTGCGCCGTGACCTTCGCGCGAGCCTTGTCCCGTCGATGACCCGGCCCTATGATGAACTGCGGCTTGGCCAATCTGGTCGTGGCTGCGCAAACAGGGGGTGAACCCATGATATCCATGCCTTTGCCGCCGCTGCGCGGATTGCTGCTGCTGACTGTTGCTGCCCTGGCATGCCCAGCACTGCATGCGGCTCCGGCCTACAGCGATCCCGTGCCTTTCAATCGGCCGGGCTCAACCACCACCCAGCCCTGGGACATCAACGACAGCGGCGTCATCGTCGGCGTCGCCGATGGTGTGGGCTTCGTCTACAGCAACGGCAGCTTCGCTGACGTGACCTATTCCGGTGTCGCTGGGGCACTTGGGCCGACCGGCATCACCAACAACGGCACCATCGTCGGTAACTACGCGCCGACCGGCGCGGGCGCGCCCTTCCAAGCTGGCTTCGTTTTGTCGAACGGCACCTTCACCCGCTTTGATGTGCCCGGTGCGACCAGCACCTTGATCCGCCATGTCTCTTCCGATGGCCGCTATCTCAGCGGTACCTGGGACAACACCGGCATCAGCAACGCCAGCGGCCATGGCTTCGTGTTCGACCGCTCAGCCTCGGCCTTGACATTGGTGGATGTGCCGGGCGCCGCAACGATCGTCGTTCAGGGCGTTTCAATCTCCGGCAAGGTCACTGGCAGCTACAACGGCGTGCCAGGGCTGGGCACGACCGCATTCGTGTACGACATCGCTGCCCATACGCGGGTTGACTATTCCAGCATCAACGGACTGCTGGCCCCGCGTTTTCGCGACATCACCGACAGCGGCCTCGTCACGGGGTTCGTCAGCGCCGAGGGCCTCGCCGGCAACAGCGCGCTGATCGGCACACCGGGCGACTGGTCGGTGATCGCAGCGCCCGCGTCAATGACATCAATCCTTGGCTACGGTCTCAACAACGCGGGCGTTCTTGTCGGCTACACCGTGGACGCTGCGGGCACCTTCCGCGGCTTCATCGCCACCCCGGTACCCGAGCCCGCAGCGGCAGCGCTGCTGGCCCTGGGTTTGGTCGCGATAGCCCTGAGGTGCCGCAGGCTTACCTGACAGCCCGGTGGGTGGCACGGCGCTGGACGACGCGGGCGATGCCCAGCAGCCCGGCCCGTAGCCAGGTGCTGATCGAGGGCTCGGGCGCCACGCTCATGGTGATGCTCAGCAGTCGCGCGGCCACGCTGCGCCTTCCTGACCTTCGCGCCGGATGCCATCGGCTGCGAATGAAGAAGCTGGCAAGGTCAGCAGATGGCCTTGTCACTTTGAAGTTGAAGTGCGGCTGCGTTTACAATTTCAGTTCGTAATACTGAAACAGCAAATCCATGTTCGCCCGCACCGCCCAAGCCCGCCTGCTGCGTCTGGCGCGCGGCTTCCCGGTGGTGGTGCTGACGGGCCCGCGCCAATCGGGCAAGACGACGCTGGCGCGGGCTGCACTGCCCGGCCATGCCTATGTGTCGCTGGAAGACCCCGACGTGCGCCAGCGCGTGGCGGCCGACCCGCGGGGTTTTCTGGCCAGCCATGGGCAAGGCCGCGGTGCGGGCGTGGTGCTGGACGAAGCGCAGCGGGTGCCCGAACTGTTGTCCTATCTGCAAACCCTGGTCGACGCCGACCGCCGGCCCGGCCGCTATGTGGTGACGGGTTCGCAGAACCTGATGCTGACCGCGGCCGTCAGCCAAAGCCTGGCCGGCCGCGCCGGCTATATGGAGTTGATGCCCTTGTCGTATGGCGAAGGCGCTGCGGTGTTCAACAAGCTCAGCCTGGATGAGCTGCTGGTGATGGGCGCCTACCCCGCCATCCACACCACCGATGTGGCCGCTGCCGACTGGCACGCCAGCTATGTGGACAGCTATCTGGAACGTGACGTTCGGCAGGTCAGCCGCGTTGCAGACTTGCTGCTGTTTCAACGCTTCTTGCGCATGATGGCCGCGCGCTGCGGCCAACTGCTGAACCTGAACGCCGTGGCCAATGATCTGGGCGTGGCGCAGACCACCGCGCGTGACTGGCTGGCGGTGCTGGAAGCCACCTACGTGGCTTTCAGGCTGGCGCCGTACCACACCAATTTCGGCAAGCGCCTGGTGAAGACACCCAAGCTGTACTTTCACGACACCGGCCTGGCCGCCTGGTTGTTGGGCATCACCGACGCGGCCACCATGAACGTGCACCCCATGCGCGGCGCGCTGTTCGAGAACCTGTGCATCGCCGAATTCGGCAAGCACCTGCGCCACAGCGGCGCGGCGGGCACGCCGTATTTCTGGCGCGACAACATCGGCAATGAAGTTGATTTATTGATTGAGCGCGCCGGCGTTTTGCAGCCCGTGGAATTCAAGTCAGGCGCCACCTTCCAGCCCGGCTGGCTGCGGCCCCTGCACACCTGGCAGCGCCACGCCGCGGCAGCACGCCAGGCCCAGCCGCTGCTCATCAGCAGCGCACCCGGCAACCAGCATTTGCAGGGTGTGGGCGTGGCGCACTGGCGTGATGCATTGATGGCGCTGACGACGGCCCCCGCTTGAGCTTCAGTCCCAGACCACCTGCGCTTCAGCAGGATGCTGGGCGGCCATCTGCGGTCATCTGCGGTCATCCGCCGTCGTTCGGGCCGCCTGCATCTTGCAGTGGCTTGTCCGGACAACCAAACTGCATTCGAGCCTGGCCCCGTTGAAGCCAGGCCGGGCCCGTCATGGAAGTGTCGAACAAGGCCGCCCGCGAAATTTGGGCCGAAGTCAAAGCCAACCCGAGCCGCACACGCTTCGGGTAGGGGCGCAAAGCCGTGCTCGTCAACATCGACTTCCGGTGCGCCGACACACGGCCCGATGAATTCAAGACCGCGTACGAGACCGACCCGCGGCAGATCGAGCATGTCAACGCGCTGGCGCTGCGCTTTCGCAGCTTACGCTGGCCGGTGGTGTGGACGCATGTGGCCTATGCCGATTCGGCCGAAGACGCGGGTGTTTGGGGCACGCGCACCGACACGCCCGACTCGCTGCAGAACATCAAGCACGGCAGCCGCCGCGCCCAGTTCCATGAGCGCTGCGACGTGCAGCCGGGCCGTGACCTGGTGTACTGCAAGCGCATGCCTTCGCCCTTCTTCGAAACGCCGCTGCAAAGCCTGCTGGTGTGGCACCAGGTGGGTACGGTAGTTGTCACCGGCGGCAGCACCTGGCGTTGCGTGCGCGCGATGGCGGTGGATGCGTTGTCGCGCGGCTACCGCACCATCGTGCCCGAGCAGTGCGTGGCCGACAAGCACGAGAGCCACCACTTCGTCAACCTCACCGACATGATAGATGGGCGGTGACCGCAACTGGGCGTTTTTCAGCCACGACATCTACAACACACGCTACACCTACGGCATGTCGCAAGCGCAAGAGCTCGGCATGATTGACGAGAGCATGGACACGATAGAGCGCGCTGTCGGCAAACGGCCCGCGGGCTACCTGGCGCCGGCGCTGTCGCACAGCGAAGTCACGCTGGACTTGTTTGTCGAACCGGGGGGCGTCTACACCTGCGACCTGTTCCATGACGACCAGCCCACGCCGGTGCAGGTGCAGGTGCGCAGTGGCCAGCGTTTCGTGTCCGTGCCTTGCTCGCTGGAATTGAACGACACCATCGTTTACCAGGCCTTCGCCACGCACCACTTCACCGGGCTGGACGGCGCCGCTCAAGTGCCGCCCGGCCAGGGCCGGGCGCAGACAGGGGTCCAGCGACGGCGCCACCACGCGCACCAGCGCCTGGCCTTCGGCCGGAGTTTCCAAACAGGATGTACCGAGCGCAAAGTCGCTCTCGGTCGGCAGGCCCTCGGGTGTGCGCAACAGCGTGATCTGTTCGATCTGCATCCAGCGCTCTCCTTGCATACCGCGCAGCGCCAGCAGCCGCGCCGTCAACACCGCATGCAGGCGTCCGCCGGTGGTGGCCCAGGCGCGATGTGGTGGGTTTGGTCATTGCTGAACCAGGGAAAGAACTCCAGCATCTGCGCGCGCACGCCGTCGTCGAAGTGCGCGGCGTTGTCCAGCAGCCGTTCGCACAGGGGCCCGGCGTGGTCGGCCATGCGGGTGGGCACCGGCGCCAGCGCGGCGCTGCCACCATGGCCGGGCGTGTCGATGGCCAGCACATGCAGGTGCCGGCCCAGCGTCTGCATCCACGGCACCTGCATGGCTGCGCTGCGTAGCGAAGGGTGCAGCAGCAGCAGCGGCAGGATGGCCACGCAGGGCGGGGCAGCACGGTATGTTTGATGGGCGCATCCTGCGCGACCGATCAGGCGGGGGGATGACCAGCAGAAAAAAGTTGTCCGTACAACTTGAACCGGACAGGAGTGCGTCGCGGCTTGGCAAGGCCGGGGCGCAAGCGCCGGGGCAGGGCGCGACGCATCGCGGCCCGGCCGCGCTGGCCGCAGCCCGATTCGTGGCGCAACACCGTGGAATAGCGGTACAGGTCGGCGCGGTGCCACGACACGGCCACCAGGATCAGGTTGCCCTTGCGGTCGCAGTAGCCGCGGTGCATGCGCTGCGCCGGGGCGCCTTTCTTGGTTTGCAGCAGCGCCGCGGCTTCGGCGTCCAGCGACACCGCTTCGAAGGTCTGTTCGCTGCGGCCCAGCGTGCGCGCGTCTATCAAGGCCAGCATGGTGGGCAGCGCGGTGGCCGGCGCCAGCAGCTTTTCGCGCCGCCGCGGCAGCTGCGGCGGGAAGGTGATGTGCGACCGCGCGAACGGCTGGCCGGGGCCCTTGCTTGCGCCACTACCGCCTGCTTTGCCGCTTTCCTTCCGGCCTGCTTTGCCGCCTTCCTTGCCGACAGCATGGCGCTCGCTGCACACGCCGCGCAGCTGAATGCTGGGTACGCCGACGGCGCATCCCAGCAGCGCGCTGGCCGGCACTTCGGTGGCCGACAGCAGGTTCAGGCGGCTGGCGTTGCCGTACTGAAGCAGGGCTTCGATGTTGTCCACCGTCTGTCGATAGCGCACGGGCGGCTTGTCGGCAACGACCTCCGAGCCCGAACCCGGCGTCGCGCGATGAGCCCGGTTTCTTCAAGAATGCGCAAGGCTTCGCGCACGGTGTGGCGGCGGGCCTGCAATTGCTGGCAAAGCCCGCTTTCCGGCGGCAGTGCGCTGCCCAGCGGGTATTTGCGGGCCACGATCGCGTCGGTCAGATCGCGGGCAATGGCGCGGTAGCGCGAAACCTTCTTCTGCGTCATCTAACCGATCGTCACAAAGCGCGCGGCGGTGTAGGCCAGGCCCTTTGCAAGGCCTGCCGTGTGCAAGGCCTGCCGGTGTTCTGGCGCAGCGATGGCTGTCAAGTCCTGCGCGCATGCTTCGACCCCCAGCCCGCGCAAGTCGGCGCAAGTCGGCGCAGCCGTGTTCGGTGACGCAGCGGTCTGTGTCGGTGTGCGCCACGCCCACCGGGCCGGGTGGCAGCAGCGGCACGATGCGTGAACGCTGCCATCGGCACGCCCGAACTGACAGCCCAGGGCCAGCGCTACGGCCAGATCGGACCAAGCCGCGGCGGCACGGGCGCCGACGGCGGGCCCTTGTCCTACGAACGGCTGGGCGGCATGCCGATGTCGCGCCGCGGCGCCTTGCGGTGCAATGACGCAGCTTTTTTCATACTGACTTCAACACGCCCAAGCCCATGTCCGACACCGCCACCCTAGCCCGCGCCGCCCCTGCCACCCTCCAGAACACCGGCCCAAACACCCACCCAGGCGGCGCCACCACCACGCCCAGCGCTGTCGTCTACACACTGCGCGCCACGCTGCCGGATATACCTGTGGCGCAAACCTTCGACATCGACTGCACGCTGGACTACGAGGTCCGCGGCCCGACCGATTTCGTGTTCCAGATTCATGCCCACAACGGCATGGACCAGCAGGTGCTCAGTGAGTCCATGGTCATCACGCCTGACCTGCCGCGGCATGTCTATGCCGACCCCGGCGTCGGCCACCGTTTCATGCGGCTGCATGCCGACAGTGGCCCGCTGACGCTGTGCTACCAGGCGCGCGTGCAGCGCACCGTACAGCCGCTGGACCTGCAGGCGCCTGAGCTGGCCATCGCCGACCTGCCCGACGATCTGCTGCACAACCTCAACCCCACGCGGTATTGCGAGTCAGACCATTTGAGCCAGCCCACACAAGCCATGTTCGGCCAGTTGCCGCGTGGGCTGTCGCGCGTGCAGGCCGTCGTCGAGTGGATCCACCAGAACATCGCCTACCAGATCGGCACGTCAAACGCGACGACGACGGCACGCGACGTGTTCGCCAACCGCGCCGGCGTGTGCCGCGACTTTGCCCACCTGGGTGTGACCTTCTGCCGCGCCCTCAACATCCCGGCGCGGCTGGTGGTGGGCTATGCCCGATTCGACGAGCCACCGCCCGACTTTCACGCCATGTTCGAGGCCTATCTCGGTGGCCGCTGGGTGCTGTTCGACGCCACCCACATGTCACCCATCGACGACCTGGTGCGCATCGCCACCGGCCGTGACGCCAAGGACGTGGCCTTCGCCACGATCTATGGCCCGGCGACGATGCTGGCGATGGCGCCGCTCATCACCAAGGTGGGCAGCACCGGCTGAATGCCCTGGCGGGTGGCGCCAAAGCGGTCAGCCGGGTTGGCCTGGTGGCTGAACACTTTGCACCGCCTGCCACGCTGAAAACGTGGCCCCCACCGACAGCAGCGCGCAGCCCAGCGTCACCACGCTGTAGCTGCCTTGCATGTCAAACAAACGCCCGGCCAGCCAGGGCCCGGCGACGTTGCCCAAAGCCGCGCCGGTGTACAGCGTGCCGATGATGGAAGACACCGCGCGGGCGCCGTACAAATCCATGCACAGCGCCGGCATCAGCGAGACGATGCCGCCGTAGCTCAGGCCCATCCACAGTGCAAACAGCAGCAGTGCCGGGTAGCCGCCGGCCCACCACCACAGCAGCATCGAAAGGCCCAGCGAGGCCTGCACGCCGATCAATGTCATGGGCCGCCCGACACGATCGGCCACGGCGCCGATGGCAAAGCGGCCGACCAGGCTGCCGACGCCGATGATGCCCACCAGCCCGACCGCCTGCGGTGCGGCCACGCCCAGGTCACGCGCCGCGGCCGACAGGTGGGCGAAGGGAATGAACATAGCCGGCGCGCCGAGGGCGCACATCGCGTACAGCCACAGGAACGAACGGCTGCGCAGCGCGGGGCCGAAGGGCACGCCGGGCACGCTGCCGTCGGCGCGGCGCGTGGCTGCTGGCGCGGGCTGCAACTGCCAGGTGGCGGCCAGCCCGAGCAGCAGCACGCCCGCCGCCAAGGCCACCATCGCGCCACGCCACTGCCATTGCGCGATGGCTGCCGCAGCCAGCAAGGGCACGCCAAAGGTGCCGGCGCCGATGCCCGCGCTGGCAATGCCCGCAGCCAGGCCGCGGCGGCGCGTGAACCAGGGCTGCACGCAGCCGATGGCGGGGGTGTAGACCAGCGCGATGCCCACGCCCAGCCCGATGCCGTAAGACAAGGTCAACTGCCACATCGACTGCGCCTGGCTGCCCAGCAGCAGCGCCGCGCAGATGCACAACATGCCGGCGCTGGTGACACGCTGCGGCCCGAAGCGGTCGGCCAGCATGCCGCCAAAAGCACCCAGCACGAAGTACAGCAAGCCCGACAGGCCGAACACCAGCGACACCTGGGCGCGGCTGGCGTTGAAGGCGGTGGCGAAGGACTCGAAAAACGCAGCGAAGGAATAGGCCACGCCGAAGATCACGGCCAGCGCCACGAAGCAGGCCCAGACCACGACCCAGGCCTGGCGCGGTTCTTCGTCGGGCGGCGGCGTGGCGTGCATCAAGGGCCGGCGGCGCGCACTACAGAAAGCGCGCGAACTGCTCGATGTCTTCGGCGAACAACTGCCCGCTTTCAGCCGCCAGCACGCGGCCGTCGCGGCCCCGCACCACCGTCACCGGCAGGCCGCGCGGCTTGGGCAGCATGCGGGCGATGGCCGGTGTCAGCAGCGCCGCCGGGAAGGTGTAGCCGTGCTGCGCCAGATAGCGGCTGGCGTCTTTGGCCTTGCGGTCTATCGACAAACCCAGCATCCACAGGCCGCGGCTTTGCTGGGCCTGCCACAGCGCCTGCATGGCCGGGCTTTGCAGGGCGCAGAAGGGGCACCAGCTGGCCCACCAGTACAGCACCAGCACGCGGCCTTGGGCATCGGCGGGACGCAACACGCGGCCGTCCAACAAGGGCACTTCGGGCAGCGCCAGCAGGCTGCCCATGGCGGGCAGCGCGGGGGCTTGTTCTTCGCCTGCCGGGCTGGGCTGTGCGAGCGCAGATTCGGCCACGCTGGCTGCCAGCAAGCCGGCGGCGCTGGCCAGCCAACGGCGGCGCGCGGGCTGCATCGTGGCCAGATCAGCGGTGCACGGCGCGCAGCAGCCGTTCGGCGGCGGGCATGGGCTCATCACCACCCAGTTCCGCGGCCACCTGCGTGCACACCGCGCGGCACAGCGTGGCCACGCGCTCGCTTTGCAGCTTGTAGTAAATCTGTGTGCCTTCGCGGCGCCGGCCCAGCACGCCGGCGCGGTACAGCGTGCCCAGGTGCTGCGACATATTGGGCTGCGTGGTGTCTATCTGGGCCAGCAGTTCAGACACATTGCGCTCGCCCTGGCACACCGCGCTGATGATCTTCAGCCGCACTGGTGTGGAAAGCAGGCCGAACAACTCGGCCGCCGACTCGAAGACCAGGTCTTCTTCGCTTTGGTTTGCCACGGTCTTGCCACGCGGTGGAGAAGGCATCACTGTATCAGCACACGCCGATGTTTTGGCGCCGCGCGACAATCAGCGCATGACGGAAATTGAAGTCGGCCGCTTGGCCACGCAGGTGGTGTGGGCGTCGTTTGCGCTGTCTGCGCTGTTCGGCCTGATCGCCCAGCGCACGCATTTCTGCACCATGGGTGCGGTGGCCGACGTCGTGAACATGGCCGACTGGACGCGCGCCCGCATGTGGGCCCTGGCGCTGGCGGTGGCGGTGCTGGGCTTCAATGTGATGGTCTGGCTGGGTTGGGTGCAGGCCAGCCAGACCTTGTACGCCGGGCCGCGGCTGATGTGGCTGTCTTCGCTGCTGGGCGGGCTGATGTTCGGCTTCGGCATGGTGCTGGCATCGGGCTGCGGCGCCAAGAACCTGGTGCGATTGGGCGGCGGCAACCTGAAGGCGCTGGTGGTGCTGGGCGTGCTGGGCGTGGCAGCCTTCACCACGCTGCGCGGTTTGACGGCGGTGCTGCGCGTGAACACGGTGGAGCGTGTGTTTGTCGCGCTGCCCACCGGCCAAGACCTGCCATCGCTGCTGGCCGCTGCCACCGGCCTGCCCGTGCCCCGGCTGGCGTTGCTGCTGGCGCTGGCACTGGCGCTGCCGTTGCTGGTGTGCGTGCTGCGCAAGCCCGAGGGCCGGTCGGCCAGCGTCTTGTGGGGCGGCGCGGGCATCGGCGCAGTGATCGTCGCGGTGTGGTGGGTCTCGGGCCGGCTGGGTTATGTGCCCGAAGACCCGGGCACGCTGGAACCCGCCTTCCTGGCCACCAATTCGCGGCGCATGGAATCGTTGAGCCTGGTCGCACCCGTGGCCTACGCGCTGGACTGGCTGATGTTCTTCAGCGACAAGGCCAAGCTGCTGACGCTGGGCATCGCCAGCGTGGCCGGCATCAGCGTGGGTGCCTGTATCGGCAGCCTGGCCGACCGCAGTTTCCGCTGGGAAGGTTTTGGCGGTGTTGAAGACCTGGCCAATCACCTGCTGGGCGCCACGCTGATGGGTGTGGGCGGCGTGGTGGCTTTGGGCTGCACCATCGGGCAGGGCTTGAGCGGCATGTCGACTTTGTCGCTGGGCAGTGCACTCGCTTTGGCGGCCATGTTGGCCGGCGCGGTGCTGGCGCTTCATTACCAAATCTGGCGGCTGGACCGCATGGCCTGAGACCATGAGGCAAGATAGCAGCGGGTAGCGCACGCCCATCACCCGACACGGGAGCAAACACCATGAGACTTTGGAAACCCTGGATCAGCGCCATCGCGCTGGCCGCGACCACGGCACCGCTGGCCGCGTTGGCACAAGACGCGACGCTGGCGCGCAACCTGGCCGCCACCTGCGCCAACTGCCACGGCACCAACGGCCAGGCGCGCGGCGACATGCGCCCGCTGGCTGGGTTGGCGGCTGACAAGATCATCGCCAGCATGGCCGATTTCAAGAGCGGTGCCTTGCCGGCCACCGTGATGCACCAGATCGCCAAGGGCTACACCGACGAACAGATCAAGCTGCTGGCGGTCTACTTCGCTGCCCAGCAGCCCAGGAAGTGAGCGAGGCCACAGCCATGACTGAAATCAACAACTTCAAACCCACGCGCCGCCGCGTGCTGGTGGCCAGCGCCGCCGGTGCGGCCGTCGGCAGCCTGGCGCTGGCCGGCTGCGCCAGCACGCGGGGTGCGCCTTCCATCGGCCGCGTGGTGGTGGTCGGTGGCGGCTTTGGCGGCGCCACCGCGGCACGCTACCTGCGGCTGTGGGGCGGCAATGTCGATGTCACGCTGGTCGAGCGCAACGCCAGCTTCGTCTCGTGCCCGATGTCCAATCTGGTGCTGGGCGGCTACAAGCAGATGGCCGACATCACACGCGGCTACGAAGGCCTGAAGGCGCTGGGCGTGAAGGTGGTGCAGGGTGAAGTGCTGGCCATAGACGCGGTGGCCAAGAAGGTCAAACTGGCCGGCGGAGGTGAGCTGCCTTACGACCGCGTCATCGTCTCGCCCGGCGTGGATTTCATGAACGAACAGGTGGGGGGCCTCGATGCCGCGCTGGCCAGCGGCAGCGTCGTGCACGCCTGGAAAGCGGGTCCGCAGACGGTGGCGTTGCGCCAGCAACTCCAAGAGATGCCCAACGGCGGCATCTTTGCAATGAGCATTCCCAAGGTGCCTTACCGCTGCCCGCCCGGGCCTTATGAACGGGCTTGTGTGGTGGCCAGCTATCTGAAAGAAAACAAGCCGCGCAGCAAGGTGCTGGTGCTGGATGCCAACCCCGAGATCCAGTCCAAGAAAGCCTTGTTCGAGCGCGCTTTCACCCAGCACTACGCCGGCCTTTTGGAGTACCGGCCCAACGCCGAGCTGAAGGAAGTGGCGCCGGGTGTGGCCAAGTTCGATTTCGAAGACGTGCGCGCCGATGTCATCAACATCGTGCCGCCGCAGCGCGCGTCCGACCTGGCGCGCAACGCCGGGCTGGTGAACGTCAACGGCCGCTGGGTGGGCGTTCACTGGCAGACGATGGAATCGACCGCGGTGGCTGGCGTGCATGTGTTGGGCGACGCCACCTTCTCGGCGCCGGCCATGCCCAAGTCGGGCCACATGGCCAATCAGCACGCCAAGGTGGCAGCCGCGGCCATCATCCAGTTGCTGAAGGGCGAAGCGGTGAACGCCGCGCCGGTGGTGATGAACACCTGCTACAGCTTCGTCACCGGCAAAGAGGTGATCCACGTCGCTTCGGTGCACCAGTACGACGCCGCCGAGAAGACCTTCAAGGCCGTGCCCGGGTCTGGCGGTGTCTCGGCCGCGGCCAGCGCGCTGGAAGGGCGTTACGCGCTTTCGTGGGCCGACAACATCTGGGCCGACATGCTGGGCTAGGTCAGCGCGGGGTCAGCGCAGTTGCAGCGTTAGGGCTTGATGTAGGCAAAGCCCTGCGTCTGCAACTTCGCAATGCGCACCACGCCCGATGGCGTGAAGTCGGCTTCCTGGATGAACTGATCCTTCTTCAGGCCGCGGTTTTTCAGCGTGATCTCGCAGACCTCGAAGGCCACGCCGCGGGCCTTCAATGCCGCCACCAGCGGTGCGAATTCACTGCCATTGGCGGCCTTCGCACCTTCCATCAGCATGTCCACGCCCTCGGCATGCGTGACCACGGTTATCTTGGCGGTGGCGTCGGTGTCGATGTGGTTGCGTACGTTGCGCAAGCCCTTCAGGCCTTGGGCTGCCGTGTTGTCAAAGTGGTAGACCACCTTGTCTTGCGCCCAGCTTGCGCTGGCGGCCAAGACCAGTGCGGCACAGGCCAGCAGCGTTTTGAATTTCATGGTTTGCTCCTTCAGAAGTTGGTGCCGGCAATACCCGGGTTGCCTTGCGTGCCCACCAGCGTGGGCGTGTTGATGCG
>JANMJI010000402.1:0-9612 GCA_031371275.1 Betaproteobacteria bacterium | reverse complement strand
CACGATGGTCTGATGCGCTCCCACTGGTCGTCCCTCAGTGCGTACCTGCGTCCCATTGGTGCCCATCGGTTGCCGCGATCCGAACTGAACGTTTGGACGGCAGCAATTGATGACACACCCTAGCATCGAACACTGCACTGGCTGCGACGCCGCGCTGTCCAGACGACCACGCCCAGACCGCTGAGCAGCAGCGCCAGTGCCTGCGGTTCGGGTACCGGCACCAGCACGGTACCGGCAGTGGAAGAGAAGTTGGCGTTGTCGGGCGCAAAGTCTGAAATCTGCGTAAAGCCGCTGCCGACTGCCCCATCGCGCGGCCACAGGTTCCAGGTGAAATCGAGCTTGTTGGTAAAGCCGTTGCTGGGCAGCACGGTGCCGCTGACGACCGCGGTGATGGTTTTGCCGACGATGGTGATGGCGCTGGGCGCCAGTGCCACGCCGCCCGCCGTGCTGGCACCGGTGGGGCGCAGAACCACGACGCTGTCAAAACGCACGCCGGGAATGCCGTTGGCGGCGAAGGCAGCCGTGCCAGCGCCGCGGTTCACGCCCCAGACGAAAAAGCCGGTCGGTGTGAGACCGATGTTGCCAGCCATCGTGGCCGTTATCGAAAACAAATTGGTGTTGACGTCGTACAGCACGTTGGCGCTGATCACGTCGAGGTCTTTGCTGTTCACGCTGCCTGCAAAAGTGGGCAGAAAGTCGTTGGCGGCGTCGGTGACGCCATCGACGGCCTGGGCCATCAAAGGCGCGGCCAGCAAGGCTGTGGTGCACAGCCAGCGGCTGGTGGTCTTGGCAAACATGGGTATCGCTCCTGGTGGACGTGGTGAAACGGGGCCATGGGCAGCCACCGCGTGTGGCGCCTCACCCGTGAGTGCGGCTTTGCGCGCCGGCGGTTGCACGGCAGGATCAACGCGCCGCAGATTTCGCCCGGGCTGCCGGGCTTGCCGGGCTTGCCGGGGCTTGTGGGTTGCAGGCCGTGGCGGTGTCCATCTTGCGCAGCGCGCGGCACAGGTCTATGGGCCCACCGGCAGCGCCTGCCAGCCACTCTTGTGCCAGCGCGCCGCGCAGGCCCGGGCGCAGCGCCCGCAGCAAGGCCACCGCGCCGCTGACATGCGCCGCAGCCATCGAAGAACCCGTGGCGTAGCCGTAGCCGCCGCTGGGCGCCAGCGTCAGGATGTCGGCACCCGGCGCTGACAGCGCGAAC
The DNA here is from genome assembly GCA_031371275.1 of Betaproteobacteria bacterium. Classification (GTDB taxonomy): domain Bacteria; phylum Pseudomonadota; class Gammaproteobacteria; order Burkholderiales; family Burkholderiaceae_C; genus Rubrivivax. Next base: position 8,411 of record JANMJI010000402.1, on the reverse strand, counting down.
GCGGCGCGCGGGCCGCTGCCTTCTTCGTCTGAAGAAGCCACCGCCAAGACCCCACGCACGCCGACAGGAAAGCCGCCGGCCCGCCCGCCTGGGGGCAGCGCAGCCACGACGATGGCACCGCCCGCGATGGCCTGTTCAAGCAGGCGCGCCAACAGCGGGTCGGCCGGGCCGCCCAGGCTCAGGTTGATGATGTCGCTGCCGTCGGCGATGGCTGCACCCAGGGCCTGCGCCAGCGTGAAGCTGTTGCAGTGCGACGTGGCGCCGCCGGGCGCTGGCCAGCAGGCGCGGTAGGTCAGCAGCCGGGCCTGCGGTGCCACGCCGGCGATGCCCAGGCGGTTGTTGGCCACCGCGGCAATCACGCCCGCCATTTGCGTGCCGTGCGCTTCACCGCCGCTCGCAGCCGGGTGGGCGCCGCCGCCGAAGTCGCGTTGCTTGGCAATGCGGCCGGCCAGGTCGGGGTGTGCGCTGTCCACCGCGGTATCGACGAGCGCCACGCGCACGCCTTCACCGCGGCTGAAGCGCTGTGCCGGCCCGGCCTGGATGGTGGCAAAACCCCGCTGCAGTTCAAGGTAGGGGTCATCGTAGAGAGGGCCTGCCGCGCCGGTGCCCGTGCCTGCACCCGGTGCCGCGCCTTCGGGCGCCAGCGCCCCGGTCAATGTCTCGAAGCTGTTCAGCGGCTGTGCCAGTTGCACGCGCGGGTCACGCGCCAGTCTGGCCAGCAGGGCGGCGCGGTCGGCGCCGGGCACCAGGCGGTACAGCATGCAGCGCCATTGCAAGGCGGCGATGGTCCAGGCGCCTTGTTCGGTGAGCCCGTGTTCACGCGCCAGATCGGCCGCCAGGGCCAGCGCGGGCGTGCTGCCGGCATACACCGCGGCACCGGCATAGCGCAGACGTGGCGTGGCGCCCACGGCAGGCAGCGCTTCGGGGCTGTCTTGCACGGCGACGATGAGCATTTGACCGTCGTCAGGCGCCGCGCTTGCGGGCACAGGTTGTGGGGTGCTGGCGCAGGCCGACAGCAGGCTCACCAGCGCAGCCGCTTGCAGCGCCAATTGCAGCGCGGCCAGCGCGGCGCGCCACCGCCGCTGCAACCACAGCGCGGCTTTCATGGCGCCGCGCTGTGGGGCAGGGCTTCGACCAGCACCACGCCCGGTTCGGCGCGCAGCCGGGCCAGAGTCATGGTCATGGCCGGGGCCGCGGCGTGGCCTGCCAAGCCCGCAACAGGGGCCAGGCTGAAGACCCGGCCATCGCGGCTGGAAGCCACGATTTGCAGCCCGTTGTCGGCCAGCAGCGTTTGCAAGCGACCCACCGGCAGGCTGGCCGCCGGCACCAGGCGCAGCGTGGCTGGCGTGGCCGGGGTGGCGGTGGCTGGCGCGGCGCTGCTGAAGGTTTGATAGGGCGCGTCATGCGGGCGCTCGAACAGCAGCGCTGCCAGCGCGGCCAGGCCCACGGCCTGCACCAGCACGGCGGCCACCAGCCAGCGCGTCCAGCGGGGCTCGGGCGTCGTCGCGGCTGCGGCAGTGTCGGCCGTTGACGCAAGGGGTGCGGCCTGGGTTTGCTCGATGCGCGCCCACAGCGCAGCCAGCGCCGGTTCGGGGCTGTGCGGCGCCGGCGCTGCGGCCTGCATGCCGGCCTTCACGCGCTGGTGAAAGGCCAGCTCTTCACCGCAGTCGGTGCAGGTCGCGGCGTGTTGATGCACCAGGCTGACCTCGGCTTCGCTGGCGCTGCCGGCGACGACCCAGGGAATCAAGTCCCAGGCCTGACGGTGTGGGGCTTGTTCGGTGGCGGGGGTCGGGGGCGTTTCCATCTGCATCATCCTTGTACGGCCTGGCCCGGGCTGGCCAGCGCGGGCAGCACGCTGCGCAAGCGCACGCGGGCGTGGAACATGCGCGCCTTGACGGTGCCCACCGGGCAGCCCATGACCTGGGCAATCTCTTCGCAAGAGCAGCCCATGAAGTAGGCCAGCTCGAGCGTCACGCGCTGCGCATCGGGCAGGCTCAGCAGGCCGCGTGCCACCCAGTTGCGTTGTTCGGCTTCTGGCGCGGTGTCGACGCTGGCGGCGGCGGCCTGCGCCAGTTGTTGTGCATCCAGCAGCGCTTCGCCCAGCTCCTGCCTGGGCGCGCCATCGCGCAGGGCCTTGAGCATGCAGCGATAGGCAATGCCGGTGATCCAGGTGTTGACGCGTGCATCACCGCGAAAGTCGGCGGCCTTGCGCCACACCACCCACAGGGCTTCATTGACGACCTCGTCTATGAGTTCTTGCCGTGTCGTGAAGCGGCGCAGAAAGCGCGCCAGCCGCGCATGCTGGCGCCGGTACAGCGCCGCAAAAGCGTCGCCGTCGCCGCGCGCGGTGGCGCACAGGCTGGCCAAGTCCGCGGTGTCGCCAGGGTCGGCTTCAACGGAAGGTGCGTGCACGGATTGCAAAGGGCTGGGCCAGGTTTGGGGCTTGCCAGGTGTGGGTGCGTAAATCGGCCATCATGGTTGCATGCGGCATCAGAAACAAACCGTGCGCCCGCTGGCCACTGCCGTGGCAACCGCCGCCGTCACCCTCGGCGCCTGTTGGCCGGCCCAGGCGCAAAGCTGGCAGGCCGCGGTGGCCGTGGCCAGCGACAAGGTGCTGCGCGGTGCCAGCCAAAGCCAGGGCCGGCCGGTGTGGCTGCTGGACGCGAGCCGGGCTTTTGACGACGCCGGTGTGACCGCTTCGGCCGGCCTGGCGGGCCCGGTGCTGCAGGCCCAGGGTGGGCAGGCCGAAGCGAGCCTGGCAGTCAGCAAACCGTGGCAGCTGGACGCTGACTGGTCGCTGCTGGCATCGGCAGCGCACTACGCGTATCTCGGCGGGGCGCGGGCGCGCGCCTACCGCTACCAGGAAGCGGCGCTGCAGCTCGGCTGGCGCGGCCAGGTGACTGCGGGTTTCAGTGCCTCACCCCACACCCAGGTGTTTGTGCCGGGCAGCGGTTTGCTCGCCGGGCCGGCCTGCACCGTGGACCTGGGCCTGCACCAGCGCCTGGCCGGCACGCTGGCGTTGGACCTGGGCCTGGGCTGGCGCGGGCTGGCGCCCCGGCTGGGCCGCAGCTTCGTTTACAGCAGCGCCGGTCTGAGCTGGCGCCAAGGCCCGTTGCACCTGTTCTTGACGACCACCGACAGCCGCGCCCCGGCCGCGCAATTGCCGGCGGCTGCGCCCGAACGCCGGCGCTGGGTGGGCAGTCTGGCGTGGCAGTTTTGAAGGCCGCACTGAACGCGGTTTTCAACGCTCTTTTGAAGACCACCCAGGCCGCCCACAATGCCGCCATGCGCACCTCACTTCGACATGGCCTTGGCGCCACCTTGCTCTGGCTGGCCTGCGCCGCGCCGCTGTGCGCACAGGCCGCGGGGCCGCTGGTGGTGGGCTCCAAACGCTTCACCGAAAGCTATGTGCTGGGTGAAATCGTGCGCCAGCAGTTGCAGCAGGCCGGCGTGGCCGCCGAACACAAGCAGGGCCTGGGCAACACCGGCATCCTGGAGCAGGCGCTGGCCAGCGGCGCGGTCGATGTGTATCCCGAATACACCGGCACCATCGTGCGTGAACTGCTGCACCGCGAAGGCAGCCCGACGCTGGAAGAGCTGAACCGCTGGCTGGCCCCGCGCGGGCTCAAGGCCGCGGTGCCGCTGGGCTTCAACAACACCTATGCCCTGGCATTGCGTGAAAGCGTGGCGCAGCGCTTGAACCTGAAGACCGTCAGCGACCTGGCAACGCTGGCGCCGGCGGCGCTGAAGCTGGGTTTGTCGCATGAATTCCAGCAGCGTGCCGACGGCTGGCCCGGCCTGCAGCGCGCCTACGGTCTGCCCCAACAGGCCGGTGCGGCGCTGGACCATGGCCTGGCCTATGAAGCGCTGAAGTCGGGCCAGGTCGACCTCATCGACGTCTACAGCACCGACGCCCAAATCGGCCGCCAGGGCCTGCGCGTGTTGCTGGACGACCGCGCCTACTTCCCGCGTTACGACGCCGTGCTGTTGATGCGTTTGGCTGTCGACACCGCGCCGCTGCAAGCCCTGGCCGGCCGCATCAACAACACCACGATGATCGCGCTGAACGCGCAGGTGGAACTGGACGGGCAGACCTTTGCCGAAGTGGCGCGGCGTTTTTTGGTGGGCGGCCTGGTTCAAGGCGCGGCCTCGGGTGCGACCCCGGGCACGACGCAAGTTGAAGCAACCGGCGCGGTGCCGGCGCGCACGGGCTGGCTGGCGCGGCTGTTCGCGCCCGACCTGGGCCGGCTGCTGGGCCAGCACCTGGCGCTGGTGTTTGGGTCGGTGCTGCTGGCGGTGGCCGTGGGCGTGCCGCTGGGCGTGCTGGCCTGGCAGCGTCCGCGTCTGGCCGGCGTGCTGCTGGGCACGGTGGGTGTGCTGCAAACCGTGCCTTCGCTGGCCTTGCTTGCGTTCCTGATCGCATTGCTCGGCACGATAGGTTTTGTGCCCGCGCTGCTGGCCTTGTTTGTCTATGCGCTGCTGCCCATCGTGCGCAACACGCACACCGGGCTGCTGGGCGTGCCGCCAGGGGTGTCGCAGGCGGGGTCTGCGCTGGGCCTGACAGCGCGGCAGGTGCTGCGCCACATCCAACTGCCGCTGGCCGCGCCCACGCTGCTGGCGGGGGTGAAGACGGCGGCCGTCATCAACGTCGGCACGGCCACCGTGGCGGCCTTTGTCGGGGCCGGCGGTTTGGGTGAACGCATCGTCGCCGGCCTGGCCGTCAACGACCGTGCAGCGATGCTGGGCGGCGCGCTGCCGGCAGCGCTGCTGGCCTTGGCGGTGCAGGCGGTGTTTGGCTGGCTGGAGCGCCGCCTGGGTGTGCAGCGGGGCCAGCAGTCGTGAGACTCCGCGACCCAACAAAGCCTTGCATCGGCTGACCGATAAAGAACGCGCATCAGGACTTGGATGCGCCGCTCTGGCCGCACAGATAGAACGTTAGGGTGGCGGCGCCGTCCCCCGGGCTGATGATTCGCCCACCCGCGTTGTTTGAACAATGCCGGCTTCGACATCCACCGCAAGAGGCACCCCATGCGCGAAGGCCTGTCCACCAACCGCAACTGTGAAGCGTCGGCCGCCTGCCTGGTGGCCGACGGCCGCAGCTTTGTGTTCCGCTACCACTCGCGCACCACCACGCAGGCAGAAAAGCGCCTGAGCCCGCGTGAAGCGGCGCTGCTCGCGCGTGGCGGGCTGGACGTGGCCACCGTCTACCAGGACCGTGCGCGCCAGCCCGAAGACTTTGGCGCTGCGCGTGGCGAACAAGACGCCATCTCGGCGCTGGTCTATGCCGGTCAGGTGGGCCAGCCAGCGGGCAGCGCGGTGTACTTTGCTGTCGACACCGACTTCAGCGCCACCCAAGTCCAGCAGCTTGTGCTGCCCTACTTCGCCAGCATCGTCAGCGCCTTCAGCCAGGCCGGCGGCGGCACGCCTTACCTGAAGATCGGCGTCTATGGCTCGGGCCTGAGCTGCCGCCTCGTGGGGGCTTTGCCCGGCGTCAGCTTCAAGTGGCTGGCCGAAGCCACGGGCTGGCGCGAATCGGCCGCCTACGCCGGCTGGGACGTGAAGCAGCATGTCAACGGCGGCGCGCAACTGTGCGCGCTGGGCAATCAGTTCGAGCGCTGCGAAGCGCTTGATTCTTTCGGCCAGTTCAAGCCCGTGGGTTTTGATCTCGGCCCCGGGCAGGCTGGCCAGGGCGAGCAGCGGCGCGTCAAGGCCGCAGGCGGCAACCTGCGCAGCCTGCCCACCACGCGTTATGGCCAGCCGGTGACGCTGCTGCCGCAAGGGCAGGTGCTGTCGGTGCTGGGCCTGTCGGCGCCGGGCTGGGTGCGGGTGCGGGCCACCGTGGGCGCCAGCGACGTGCTGGGCCACATGGCCGAATCACGGCTGGAAGCGCTGCCCGCTGTGGCGCCCGCGGCCGTGGCTGTGGCGGTGGCCGCCGCAGTGGTGGCCCCGCCGGCGCTGCCCGCCATCCCCGCGGCGCAAATGGCCGAGAACAACGCCGCGGCGCGGCGCGCCGGCGCGGGCGGCCGGGCTTCACCCATCGGCGAGCCCGGCCGTCCCACGCGTGACCCGGCCGCCAGCCCCGCCACCCGGGTAGCGCAGTTGGCCACGCTGGCCGACTGGCTGGCCGTGGACACCAGCGCCCGCTATGCCCGCACGCCTGAGGCCACCTTTTGCAACGTCTACGCGGCCGACTACTGCTACCTGGCGCAGGCCTACCTGCCGCGCGTGTGGTGGACCAACCCGGCGCTGCTGCGCCTGGCGCGCGGTGAAGTGGTGCCCGTGCTGTATGGCGACACCGTGCGCGAACTGCGTGCCGATGATCTGTTTGCCTGGCTGGTGGACATGGGCCCGCAGTTCGGCTGGCGGCGCGTGTTTGACGGCAGCGCGCTGCAGGCCGCGGCCAATGGCGGCGGCGTCGGCATCGTCTGCGCCGACCGACTGGCCGCCGGCCGCGCCGGGCACATTACCGTGGTCGTGCCCGAAGATACGGGCCACCGCGCCCAACGCGACGCCGACGGCCATGTCACCCAGCCCCTGCAAAGCCAGGCCGGCGCCGTCAACCGCCGCTACGGCAGTGCCGGCAATAGCTGGTGGCTGGGCGCCGAGTTCATCGACCGCGGGTTTTTTGTGCACGACTGAAGGCGGCGCCGGGCGCCAAGCCTGACATGGCGACAATCACGGGTTCAGGAGAGCCCGCCCGTGACCCACATCATTCAAAACCTGCAATCGCTTGGTAAAGGCGAACGTGTCGGCATTGCCTTCAGCGGCGGCCTGGACACTTCCGCCGCCGTGCACTGGATGCGCGCCAAGGGCGTCATGCCTTGCGCCTACACCGCCCATCTTGGCCAGCCTGACGAGACCGACTACGACGAGATTCCGCGCAAGGCTTTGGCCTATGGCGCCGACATCGCCCGTTTGGTTGATTGCCGTTCTCAACTGGTGGCCGAGGGCATTGCCGCCATCCAGTGCAGTGCCTTTCACATCAGCACGGGCGGTGCCACCTACTTCAACACCACGCCGCTGGGCCGCGCTGTCACCGGCACCGCGCTGGTGGTGGCCATGCGCGAAGACGGCGTCAACATCTGGGGCGATGGCAGCACCTACAAGGGCAACGACATCGAACGTTTCTACCGCTACGGCCTGCTGGCCAACCCGTCACTGAAGATTTACAAACCGTGGCTGGACCAGGCTTTCATCGACGAGCTCGGGGGCCGCAAGGAGATGAGCGAATACCTCATCGCGGCAGGCTTTGACTACAAGATGTCGGTCGAGAAGGCCTACTCCACCGACAGCAACATGCTGGGCGCCACGCACGAGGCCAAAGACCTCGAATTCCTGTCCAGCGGCATGCACATCGTGAAGCCCATCATGGGCGTGGCCTTCTGGCGTGATGATGTGAAGGTGTTGGCCGAAACCGTCAGCCTGCGCTTTGTCGAAGGCGTGCCGGTGGCGCTGAACGGCCGCACCTTCGCCAATGCCGTCGAGCTGATGATGGAAGCCAACGCGGTGGGTGGGCGGCATGGTCTGGGCATGTGCGACCAGATAGAAAACCGCATCATCGAAGCCAAGAGCCGCGGCATTTACGAAGCGCCTGGCATGGCCTTGCTGCACATCGCCTACGAACGCCTCGTCACCGGCATCCACAACGAAGACACCATCGGCCAGTACCGCGCAAATGGCCGCACCCTCGGCAAGCTGCTGTATCAGGGCCGCTGGTTCGACCCGCAGTGTTTGATGCTGCGCGAAACCGCGCAGCGCTGGGTGGCGCGCGCCATCACTGGCGAGGTGACGCTGGAACTGCGGCGTGGCAATGACTACTCGATCATGAACACAGAAAGCCCGAACCTGACCTACAAGCCCGAGCGGCTGAGCATGGAAAAGGTGCAAGGCGCCTTCACGCCGGCCGACCGCATCGGCCAGTTGACGATGCGCAACCTGGACATCGAAGACACGCGCGACAAGCTGGGCATCTACACCGCCACCGGGCTGCTGGGGCCGGGCAGCGACGGCGCGATACCTTTGCTGACGGGGCCGGCTAGACCCTCTTAATTCGAGACATCGTCAGGCGGGGTGTGCAGGTCTGTGGCGATGGACCGGACCTGCGCCTTCGAGGTGACCGCTGCCTGCCGCGCGCCCTGCCCGTTCAGTGGGCCCGCGGGCTGCAGCCGCCCCACCTCGATGCCGTTCCAGTTGCGCATCGCCGCGTGGCTGAAGCCGTGCATGAAGGCCGCGTCGGCTTCGTCCAGAGGCAGCAGGCGCTCGATCAGCGCGGCCATCACCACTTCACAAGCGCGCGCCGTGTTGCCGTCGTCCATCTTCACCGCCACGCCCAGGCCCAGCGTGGGCAAGGCGGCGCAATACACGCCTTCAGCGCCCACCTTGCAGAACACGCGTGCGCCCAGCCGTTCCAT
>JANMJI010000159.1:0-12390 GCA_031371275.1 Betaproteobacteria bacterium | reverse complement strand
GGCGCCAGCCGCTGGCAGCAGTTCTGGCAGATCACCGTGCCGATGCTGATGCCGTCCATCGTGGTGGCGCTGATCTTTCGCACCATCACCGCGCTGCAGACCTTCGACATCCCCTACACCATGACCCGCGGCGGCCCCGGCAACAGCACCGAAACGCTGGCCATGCTGATCCACAAGACGACCATCGACTACCTCGACGTGGGCTATGGCAGCACGCTGGCGGTGTGCATGTTCGTGCTGGCCATGTGCATCACCGCGGTGTACCTGAAGCGTGTGGGGAATGCGGCATGAACCCCGCCACCGCAATGGCCGACAACGGCCGTGCGCTGCGTCTGCTGGCCGCCGCGCTGGTGGTGATAAACGGCTTCTTCCCGGCGCTGTGGATATTGCTGACCTCGCTGAAGACCGAAGCCGAACTGGTCAGCCGGCCCATCACCTGGTGGCCGGCCGCGCCGACGCTGGCCAACTACACGCAGGCCTTCAGCGAACAGCCGCTGCTGCGCTACATCGGCAACAGCCTGGCGGTGGCCGGCGGCGCCACGCTGGTATCGCTGGTCGTCAGCGGCCTGGCGGCGTATGCCATTGCGCGGCTGAACCTGCGCCGGCGGCAACTCATCCTGACCTGCATCGTGGCCAGCAGCATGTTCCCGCTGGTGACGCTGCTGGTGCCGATCTTCGAAACGCTGCGCAGCCTGGGTTTGCTGAACACCTACACCGCACTGATCCTGCCCTACACGGTGCTGAACCTGCCGGTGTGTACGCTGGTGCTGGTCAGCTTCTTTCAAAGCATTCCGCGCGACCTGGAAAACGCCGCGATGATTGACGGCTGCACGCGGCTGGGTGCACTGTGGCGCGTGGTGCTGCCACTGGCCGCGCCCGGCGTGTTCACCGCCGGTATCCTGGCCTTTGTTAACGCGTGGGATGAGTTTCTGCTGGCCCTGTCGCTGAACTCGAACCCGAGCATGCGCACGCTGCCGGTGGGCATCACGCTGTACCAGGGCGAATTCACATTTCCGTGGCCGATCATCTCGGCCGCACTCATCGTGGCCATCGTGCCGGTGGCAGTGCTCATCGCGCTGTTCCAGGAACGTGTGGTGGGCGGCCTGACGCAAGGGGGCCTCAAAGGTTGAAGCAATGAGGTTGAAGCACATGAACAAGACATTGCGCTACGGCATCGTCGGCTGCGGCAGCATGGGCCGCGAGCACATCGAGAACCTCAACGCCATGGGCGGGATGCAGGTGACGGCGCTGGCCGACACCGACGCCGGCAGCCGCGAGTCCGCCCTCGCCGCTTGCCGCGGCGCGCCGCCGCAAGTCTTCGAAGACCACGGCGAATTGCTGGCCAGTGGCCTGTGCGACGCGGTGGTCATCGCCACGCCCAACTTCACGCATGTGGACGTGCTGCGCGATGCGCTGGCTTTTCCGGCGCTGCACATCCTGGTCGAGAAGCCGCTGGTCACGCGCATCGCCGACGGCGTGGAGATGATCGAGCGCAGCCAGGGCCGCGGCGGCATCGTCTGGGTGGCGCAGGAATACCGCTACATGCCGCCGGTGGCCGAGATGATCCGCATCGCCCACGAAGGCGGCGTCGGGCGCATACACCAGGTGGCGATACGCGAGCACCGCGAACCGTTTTATCCGAAGGTGGGCGACTGGAACCGCTTCAGCACCAACACGGGCGGCACGCTGGTGGAAAAGTGCTGCCACTACTTCAACCTGATGGACCTGATCCTGGGTGAAAAACCCACGCGCGTGTTCGCCAGCGGCGGCCAGCGCGTGAACCACCTGGATGAGGACTACGGAGGCCGCAAGCCCGACATCCTGGACAGCGCCTACGTCGTCGTCGAATACGCCAGCGGCGCCCGCGCCATGCTGGACCTGTGCATGTTTGCCGAGGGCAGCACCGACAACGAACACCTGGTGGTGGTGGGCGACGAAGGCAAGCTGGAAAGCCTGCTGCCCAGCCTGACGTTGCGCCACAGCCGCCGCACAGACTGGGGCCAGCGCAGCGCCTGGGGCCAGCCGTCGGGCACCGGCAAAGGCGTTAACGTTCGACGTGTGTGGGATGCGCGCATCAAATACGCCGGCGCGCATTTCGGCGCCAGCTTCATCGAACACCAGCACTTCGCGGCTGCCATCCGCGAAGGCCGGCCCGCGGAGATTGGCCTGGAAGAAGGTCTGCGCGCCGTGGCCACCGGGCTGGCCGCGCACAAGAGCATCGACGAAGGCCGCGTCGTGCAGATGGGCGAAGTTCTGCCGGATGGATGGATGGTGATGTCGTCATGACTGCTGCGACATCTGCTGCGAGTCCTGCTGTGGTACCTGCCGTTGTGCCTGTTGTGACGCCGGCCGCTATGCAATACGCCACCTACCCCAGCCTGCGCGAGCGTGTCGTTTTCATCTCGGGCGGCAGTTCGGGCATTGGTGCCGAACTGGTGCGTGCTTTTGCACTGCAGGGCGCGCAGGTGGCCTTCTGCGGCACCCGGCCCGACGGCGGCCAGGCGCTGGTGGCTGCGTTGGCCGGTGCCGGTGCGCGCACGCCCTGGTACGCCGCCTGCGACGTGCGCGATGCCCATGCCTACCAGGCGCTTTTGTGCCGCGTGATCGACGAGATGGGCGCCATCCGCGTGCTCGTCAACAACGCCGGCCGCGACGACCGCCACGCGATGGAAGACGTGACACCCGAATCCTGGGACGAGCGCCTGGCGCTGAACCTCAAGCACTACTTCTTCGCCATCCAGGCCGTGGCGCCGGCGATGGCTGCGGCCGGCGGCGGCAGCGTCGTCAACATGGGCAGCGTGAGCTGGATGCGCGGCCGGCCCAATCTGGTGGGCTACACCACCGCCAAGGCCGGCATCCTGGGCCTGACACGCACGCTGGCGCGCGAATTGGGCGCGCGCAACATCCGCGTCAACGCACTGGTGCCGGGCGCCATCGTCACCGAACGCCAGCACGCGCTGCACCGCGACGCCGCGGCCGACCAGGCCTTTGTGGATGCGCAGTGCCTGAAGATCCGCCTCGACCCCGGCCATGTCGCCCGCGCCACGCTGTTCCTGGCCGCCGACGACAGCAATGGCATGACCGGCCAGCATGTGCTGGTGGACGCCGGCATCGCGCAGCAGTCGGTCATCACCTGAAAGCACAGCGGCCCGTCTGCTCGCGCCGCCGGGCCGTGGTGTGCCCATTCAAGATCGCTTGCTGGGCCGCTTTCGCGGCCCGCAGCAACATCAGAAGTCGTAGCGCAAATTCACACCAAAGTAACGCTGGTCATCGCGCGGCACATAACGGTTGATGTGATTGCCAGAGTTCTGCACAAACGTCGCGTACGAGCGGTTGCCCAGGTTCTTCGCCAGCAGCGCCACGCGCCAACCTGCCGTGCTGTTCAGCGCCAGCGTGGCGTTGACGATGCCATAAGCACCCTGCACCGAATCGGGCTGCTGCTGCAGGTCGAAGTTGACCTTGCTTTGCCAGTTGGCGTCGACACCGTAGTCCACGCTCAGCCCGCCCGACATCGGTTGCGTGTACTTCAGCCGCACGCTGCCCTTCCAGTCGGGTGAAAAAGGCAGCGGCTTGCCGTTGACATCGCAACTGGCCGCCGCACCCGTGGGGCAGTTGAAGCGCTTGACGCGCGATTCGATGTGTGCCAGCGCGGCCGACACCGTGAACTGCGATGTCACGCGGGCCGTCATGTCGACTTCGATACCCGAGGTCTTGACATCGCCAGCGTTGACCAGCCGCGTCACCACCACGCCCTGCACCAGGTCTGGCACGTTGGCCTGGTAGCCGGTGTAGTCGGTCTTGAAGGCGGCCACGTTCAGGCGCATGCGGCCGTCCAGCAGCGTCGTCTTCAAACCGATCTCGGCCGACTTTGATTTCTCTGGCGCCAGCACGTTGTCCTGCGTCGGCGTCATGTTGAAGAAGACGTTGTAGGCCGGCCCCTTGTAGCCGCGTGAATAGGTGAAATAGCCCATCACGTCCTTGCTGAATTCGTACTGCGGCCCGATGCGGCCCGACACCGCGCTTTCACTGGTCGCGCCCTCGACCCGCGCCCGCGTGGGCTGGATGCCGGGCGCAGACACGGCGTTGGGCGTGGTCGCCGCCGGCGTGAAGACGCGGCCGTGGAAGTACGACAGCGTGTCGTGGGTGTAGCGCAGGCCGGCCAGCGCGCGCAGGTTGGGCTGCAGGTTGAAGGTGCCTTCACCGAAGACCGACGTGCTCTTGCTGCGCACGCCATAGTCGGCCACGCCGCCGTCCACCGTGGTGGTGGCCACGCTGCAAGGCACCAGCCCGTTGGCCAGCGGGGCCTCGGTGGAAGCGGCGCAACGCGTGGTGTCGCGGGCATAGCGCTCGTCGTCCTTGGCGTTCATGTAGAACAGGCCGGCCACGTAGTCGAAGAAGCCCGGGGTCGTTGACGCCACGCGCAGTTCCTGCGAGGTCTGGGTGAAGTCGAGGTTGCCTTTGTCGGCCGTGCGGTTGAAGCCGCGGTACAGCGTGCCCAGGCGGTCCTGGTCCTGGAACTGCTCGTTGGTCCACTTGCGCAAGGCCGTGATCGACGTCAGCTGGTGGCCGCCCAGCGCCCAATCCACCTGGCCAGAAAAACCCTGGTTGGTGTCAGACACACGCGTGTGCATCTCGCTGTTGATCTGGCGGTTGGTGGCCGACGGCACCACCGGCGCCACCGCCAGGCCGAAGTTCGGGTTGGCCGTGACCACGCCGGTGGGATAGGTGGTGACGTTGGTGCTGACAGCCACGCCGGTGGGCGGGTCGTCGTTGGCCTGCGTGCGGTCGGCAATCAGCACGATCTTCAGGTCGGACCTGGGCGTGATGTCCAGCCGGCCGCGCAGGCCCTTGCGGTCGTAGCCATTGACTTTGCTGCCGTCGTAGACGTTCGTCACGTTGCCGTCGTACTTGCCGGCCATGGCTGTCACTGAGCCCAACACCAGGCCCTTGGCCAACTCGCCCGATACGCCCAGGCGCAGCCGGCGCTCATTGCCCTGGAACAGCCCCAGGTCGGCATAGCCGGCGAAGTCTTTGCCCGGCGCGCGCGTCACGATGTTGATGACGCCGGCCGACGCGTTCTTGCCGAACAGCGTGCCCTGCGGGCCGCGCAGCACTTCGATACGGTCGATCTCCACCAGGTCCAGCGTGGCCTGGCCCGGGCGTGACGTGACGACGCCGTCCAGCACCGTCGACACCGTGGGCTCAACGCCCGGCGATGTGCTGATGGTGCCGACGCCGCGGATGAACAAAGCGGCGTCCTTGTTCGACGCGTTGGTGCGGAAGTTGACGGTGGGCACCTGCACGCTGATGGCTTCCAGGTTGTTCAGGTTGGACTGTTCCAGCGCCGCGCCGTTAATCACCGAAACAGCGATGGGCGTGGTCTGCAGCAACTGCGGGCGCTTGGTGGCAGTGATGGTGATGGTCTCAACCTTGCCGCTGTCCGACGGCGGCGCCTGTTGGGCCAGCGCAGGCAGCGCAGCAATGAGGGCCAGGGTCAGCGGCAACGGTCGGCAGCGGGGGTGGGCAAGGGTATGGAAGAACGCACGGCGGGTCATGTCTTGTCTCCTTCTCCGCGCCGGCTTTGAGTGCCGGTCACAGGGTGGTGTTAGCGCTAACAGAAAGGCAGGCGGACGTTAGCACCGAGCCTGGGCGGCGCGAACTGCGGCAAACCCGAGGAGGTGTGCGCGGCGCAACGCGGGCACGCCGCGGCGGGCGCCGCCACCACGCGACAAACACTGTCCCGTGCCATGGGTCCGTGATCACCATCCCCCGATCAAGGGGCCTTGGCTTGTATATGGCGCCGCGTTGGCCTATCACTGTGGCGGGTGGGGCCCAGTGGGCTTTGCTTTGGGGGTGCCGCATGTCGCAAGCTCGCCGAATTCTTGGCCCGGCCCTGGTCAGCCTGGTCGGCTTCCTGCCTGGCGCCGCACTGGCGCAGACCGAGACCTTGTTTCAGACCGTCGGCATGGACACCGTGCGCAGCTTTGCCCATACCAGCCTGCCCGGGGCGACCGGCATTGACTTCAGTTTTTCCTTGGCCATAGCGCCCGCCTACCCGGCCGACATGACGCACACGCTGGTGGTTGACTTTGAATGGGGCCCCACCGAGACCGGGCCCTGGACCATCAGCCCCGACAACGTGAAGAGCATTCCTGGGGCTGTGACGGCGTTTTTTTCGAGCGGCATCTATCACGGTCCTGCTGACGCGCCGTGGGTGCGAATCCACTTCTATGCCGGCGGCATCATGACCGTCAGCGGCCCTTTCAATCACATCTCAACGGTGCCCGAGCCAGCAGCGGCGGCCCTTTTTGTGCTCGGCCTGGCCGGACTGCTGTGGTGGCGCCGACAACATTAGTCAAGACAAACAAAGGGTTGGCTGCCAACAACCCACCTGCTGACGGTGGTCTCGGTGTGAATCTACAGTGATGCCACCGCCGCAATGCCTCTTGATGGCAAACACCAACAGAACTCCTGCCACGCCGTACTTTCCGTAGTGCTCTTTTCCCACGGTCAGCATGGCGCGGCGGTTTGCGCATCGATCAAGATGGCGCGAAAGTCATTCACGTTGGTCAGCGTCGGGCCGGTGATGACAGCGTCGCCCAACGCGCCGAAGAAACCGTGGCCGTCGTTGTTGGCCAAGGCCTGCTGCGGCTGGATGCCCAAGGCCCAGGCACGCGCCAACGAATCAGGCGCGAGCAGTGCGCCTGCAATCTCTTGCTGGCCGTCCACCCCGTCGGTGTCGCCGGCCAGCGCATGAACGCGCGGGTGGCCATTCAGCGTCAGGCCCAGCGACAGCAGGAATTCCACATTGCGTCCGCCCTGGCCGTTGCCACGCACGGTGACGGTGGTCTCGCCGCCCGACAGCAGCACACAGGGTGCCGTGAAGGGCTGGCCACGTTGTGCGACTTCAAGCGCCATGCCCCCCAGCACCTTGCCCACGTCGCGCGCTTCGCCTTCCAGCGCGTCGCCCAGGATGTGCGCGCTGTAGCCGGCGGCACGGGCCACCGCCGCCGCAGCCTGCAGCGCCATCTGCGGCGTGGCGATCATGCGCAGCGTGGCGCGCGCCAGCCGCGGGTCACCGGGCTTCACCGACTCACCGCGGCCGCCGCTCAGGTGGGCCTGCGCAGCAGCGGGCAAAGGGATGGCATAGCGCTGCACGATAGCCAGCGCATCGGCGCATGTCGTGGCGTCAGCCACCGTCGGGCCCGAAGCGATGTTCACCGGGTCGTCGCCTGGCACATCAGAGATCAGCAGCGTCAGCACCTGCGCTGGGTGGCAGGCTGCGGCCAGCCGGCCACCCTTGATGGCCGACAGGTGGCGGCGCACGCAATTCATCTCGCTGATGGTGGCGCCCGACTTCAGCAGTTCACGGTTCAGGGCCTGCTTGTCCTGCAAGCTCAGGCCAGCGGCCGGCAGCGGCAGCAACGAAGAACCACCGCCCGATATCAGGCACAGCACCAGGTCGTCTTCGCTCAAGCCTTCGACCAGCTTCAGCATGCGCTGGGCGGCGGCCAGCCCTGCGGCGTCGGGCACCGGGTGCGAGGCTTGCACGATCTCAATGCGCAGACACGGCACTGCATAGCCGTAGCGCGTGACGACCAGGCCCGACAGCGGCCCTGGCCAGTTCGCCTCCACCGCCTGCGCCATCGCAGCAGACGCCTTGCCCGCGCCGATGACGATCAAGCGCCCGCGTGGCGGCGGCGGCAGATGGTGCGGCACGCACAGCGCAGGTTGCGCGCTGGCAATGGCTGCGTCGAACATGCTGCGCAGCAGCAGCGCCGCGGGCTGAGGTATGGGTGCATCGCGCATCGCAGGGTTCCGCTGATGGGTTTCACACGGCGGGCTGCCCGATCTCGAAATTCGCCAGCTTTTCTAATGCCCGCAACATGGCCGAATGGTCCCACGCCTTGCCGCCGTGGGCCACGCAAGCGGTGAACAGTTGTTGCGCCATGGCCGTGTTGGGCAAAGACACCCCCAAAGCGCGGGCGCTGGTCAGCGCCAGGTTCAGGTCTTTCTGGTGCAGTTCGATGCGAAAGCCCGGCTCGAACGTGCGCTTGACCATGCGTTCGCCGTGCACTTCCAGAATCTTCGACGATGCAAAGCCGCCCAGCAGCGCCTGCCGCACGCGTGCCGGGTCGGCGCCGGCCCTGGCCGCAAACAACAGCGCTTCGGCCACGGCTTCGATGTTCAGCGCCACGATGATCTGGTTGGCCACCTTGGCGGTTTGCCCGTCGCCGTTGGCGCCCACCAGCGTGATGTTCTTGCCCATCAACTCGAACAGCGGCTTGACCTTGTCGAAGGTGGCCTCGGGCCCGCCGACCATGATCGACAAGCTGGCGTTCTTCGCGCCGACTTCGCCGCCTGACACCGGCGCGTCCAGGTAGTCGCAGCCCAGTGCGTTGATCTTGTGCGCGAACGTCTTGGTGGCGATGGGGCAGATCGAGCTCATGTCGACCACCACCTTGCCCTTGCTCAAGCCCGCCGCAGCGCCGTTCTCGCCGAACAGGGCTGCTTCGACATCGGGCGTATCGGGCACCATGGTGATGACGATGTCGGCGCGTTCGGCCACGCCGCGTGCGCTCGGGCATGGCGTGGCGCTGCTGTCGCCGATGGCCTGGGGCATCTTGCCGCGCGTGTAGACGAACAACCGATGCCCGGCCTTGACCAGGTGGCCGGCCATGGGCGCGCCCATGATGCCCAGGCCGATGAAGCCGATCTTCACGGGTGATGAATTCATCTCATTCCTTGTCGGGTTGGAAATCAACGCGTGAGCTGCCGCAGCCAGCCCAGGCCGGCTTGCGTTGTCGTGGCGGGCTTGTATTCGCAGCCTATCCAGCCGTCGTAGCCGATGCGGTCCAGGTGCGCGAACAGGAAGGGGTAGTTGATCTCGCCCGTGCCGGGCTCGTTGCGGCCCGGGTTGTCGGCAAGCTGGATGTGGCCGATGCGCGGCAGGTATTTCTGCGCGGTGGCGGCGAGCTCGCCTTCCATGCGCTGGGCGTGGTACAGGTCGTACTGGATGAAGGCGTTGTCGGCGCCCACCTCGTCCAGGATGCCCGCCGCCTGTGCCGTGCGGTTGAGATAGAAGCCGGGAATGTCGAAGGTGTTGACAGGCTCGATCAGCAGCTTCAGGCCGGCGGCCTTCAGTGCGCTGGCGGCATGGCGCAGGTTGGCAACCAAGGTGCTGCGCAGCACTTCGTCGGGCACCCCGGCCGGCGCCTTGCCCGCCAGGCAGTTGAGCTGCCCGACCCCCAGCGCCTGGGCGTATTCGATGGCCTGGCCGACACCGGCGTGAAACTCGTCCACCCGGTCAGGGTGGCAGGCGATGCCGCGCTCGCCCGCTTCCCAGTGGCCCGCGGGCAGGTTGTGCAGCACCAGCGTCAAGCCGTTGGCATTCAGCCTTTCCTTGATCTCGCTGGCTTCGAAAGCGTAGGGGAAAAGGAACTCGACGGCCTTGAAGCCGGCCTTCGCGGCAAGCTCGAAGCGGTCAACAAAAGCGGCTTCGGTAAACATCATCGTCAGGTTGGCGGCGAAGCGGGGCATGGTGCTTACTCCAACAGCCCGGCCATCTCAAGGCCTTGCCGACCTTCCGGGTGGCGGCAATCGATGTCCTCGAACTCGTTGATCTTGTCGATCTCGGTGCCCATGGCGATGTTGGTCACCTTTTCCAGAATGACTTCCACGACCACCGGCACACGGTGCTTGTCGGCCAGCACCCGCGCTTCGAGCAAGGCGCCGTGCAGTTTTTCTGGATCCGTCACGCGCAGGCTCTTGCAGCCCAGGCCTTGCACCACGGCCTGGTGGTCCACGCCATAACTTTTCAATGTGGTGTCATCCACGTTCTGGTTCTCGAAGGCCAGTTGGACGCAGAAATCCATCTCGAAGCCGCGCTGGCTTTGGCGTATCAAGCCCAGGTAGCTGTTGTTCACCAGCACATGCACATAGGGCAGGCGGAACTGCGCCCCCACCGCCAATTCTTCGACCATGAATTGAAAGTCATAGTCGCCCGACAGCGCCACCACCTGGCGCGTCGGGTCGGCCGCCACCACGCCCAAAGCCGCCGGCAGCGTCCAGCCCAGCGGGCCGGCCTGGCCGCAGTTGATCCACTGCCGCGGGCCGAAGACGTTCAGGAACTGCGCGCCGGCAATCTGGCTCAGGCCGATGGTGGTGACGTAAATGGTGTCGCGCGGCAGCACCTTGTTCATCTCCTCATAGACACGCATCGGCTTGATGGGCGTTTCTGTGTAGTGGGTCTTGCGGTGCATCAGCTTCTTGCGCTCGGCGCAGCGGCTGGACCAATCGCCGAAATCCTTCAGCGCATGCGCCGACTTGCGCTCGCGCGCCACCTGCACAAACAACTCGAGCGCGGCGCCGGCGTCGCTGACGATGCCCAGGTCGGGGTTGAAGACACGCCCGATCTGGGTCGGTTCGATGTCGACGTGAACGAAGGTGCGGCCCTTGCAATAGACCTCGGGCGAACCCGTGTGGCGGTTCGCCCAGCGGTTGCCGATGCCCAGCACAAAGTCGCTGGCCAGCAGCGTGGCGTTGCCATAGCGGTGGCTGGTTTGCAAGCCCACCATGCCGGCCATCAGCGGGTGGTCGTCGGGGATGGCGCCCCAGCCCATCAGCGTCGGGATGACGGGCACGCCCAGCAGTTCGGCCAACGTCACCAGCAGGTCTGAAGCGTCGGCATTGATGATGCCGCCACCGGCCACGATCAGCGGCTTGCTGGATGCCATCAGCATGTCCAGCGCTTTTTCAACCTGCTTGCGCGTGGCCGCGGGCTTGTACACCGGCAGCGGCTCGTAGGTGTCGATGTCGAATTCGATCTCGGCCATCTGCACGTCAAAGGGCAGGTCGATCAACACCGGGCCCGGCCGGCCGCTGCGCATCAGGTGAAAAGCCTGCTGAAAGCTGCGCGGTACCAGCGCCGGTTCGCGCACCGTCACGCTCCACTTCGTCACCGGCTTGCTGATGGCCTCGATGTCCACGGCCTGAAAGTCTTCCTTGTACAGCCGCGCCCGCGGCGCCTGGCCGGTGATGCACAGGATGGGGATGCTGTCGGCGATGGCCGAGTACAGGCCCGTAATCATGTCGGTGCCGGCGGGGCCGCTGGTGCCGATGCAGACGCCGATGTTGCCGGCTGCATTTCTGGGCCTGGCCCGCGTGTAGCCCTCGGCCATGTGCGAAGCGCCTTCGACATGCCGGGCCAGGATGTGGCTGATCGATTCACGCTCGCGCAGCGCTGCATACAAGGGGTTGATCGCCGCGCCCGGCACACCGAAGGCTTGCGTGATGCCTTCTTTTTCCATCACCAGCACGGCGGCCATGGCGGCCTTCATCTTTGCCATATCAAAGTCTCCTTTCGGGGTTAGCAACGCAGTCGGCGCATGTTCGCGGCCCGCCCCCCGACGCGGAAGCCCTGCGCTGTGCATTACGGTTATTCCGGTTTGGAATGCGCCGAAGCGCGCTGCCTGTGTCCCAATCGGACGATGGACCGCATTCAAGGTGTCAAGCTCTTTGTCCGCGTCGTCGACCTGGGCTCGTTCAGCAAGGCCGCGGCCGACATGGGCATCGGCCAACCGTCGGCGACCAAGCTGGTGGCGCAGCTGGAAGCCCAACTCGGTTCGCGCCTGCTGCACCGCTCGACGCATGGCGTCACGGCCACCGAAATCGGGCTGCTGTACTACGCGAAGTGCAAGCTGATTGCGCACCATGTCGAAGAAGCCGAATCGGTGGCGGCGCTGCTGCAGTCGCAGCTGCAAGGCGGCCTGCGCATCAGCACGTCGGTGGCCTTCGGCCGGCGCGTGCTGGTGCCGCTGGTGATGCGCTTCATGAAGCTCAACCCCAAGTTGCACATCGAACTGAGTTTCGAAGACCGCTATGTCGACCTGGTGGCGCAAGGCATCGATGTCGCCATCCGCATGGGCCGGCTCGCCGATTCGACGCTGGGCGCGCGCTTTCTGGGCATCAACCCCTGGGCGGTGGTGGGCTCGCCGGCCTACCTGGCGCAGCGCGGCGTGCCGCGCAAGCCCAGTGACCTGGCCCAACACGACGCGCTGGTGTACAGCACCGTGCAAGGTGATGCGCGCTGGCTGTTCAGCGCGGCCGACGGCCGGCTGCACGCCACCGCCGTGCGCGGCCCGCTGCGCTCGAGCAACCTTTCCGCGCTGCTTGCGGCAGCCCGCGGCGGCATGGGCCTGGCGGCGTTGCCGTGGTACGTGGCGCACGAATCTGTGAAGGCCGGTGCGGTGCAGCCGGTGCTCGCCGAATGGCAACTGCCGTCACAGGAAATCCATGCCGTCTACCCGTCGCCGCGGCAGATACCCGCCAAAGTGAGTGGCTTCATCGAATGGCTGCAGGGCCAGATCGGCCAGACCTGGTGGACAGACC
>JANMJI010000384.1:0-3254 GCA_031371275.1 Betaproteobacteria bacterium | reverse complement strand
CCGATCAAGCGCGTCGCCTCGGCGTAGCTCAGGTCTCGCGGGCCAAGCAGCTCACGGATCAAATGGCCATGCCAGTCGCGATCCAGCAGCGCGGCGACTGCGGCGTCGGCGATATCCTGCGCGCCGATCATCGGCAGGGCGTGGTCGGCGCGCACGGCATCGCAGTGCAAGCCGCGGTTCTTGACCAACGCCATGGCGCCATGGAAGTTTTCGAAGAACGATCCGGGGCGCAGGATCAACGCATCGAGTCCGTCGATGCCCTGCAGCCGTTGCTCCTGCGCGTGCAAACTCAGGATCATGCCGGTACCCGAAGACTGCTCGGCACCCAGGCTGCTGAGGAACACGACGCGGCGCGCGCCGCTGGCACGGATGGCCGTGGCGATGGCTTCGCCCTGCCGATCCTGTGTGGCGTGGTAGTCGGGCCGGTGAACCTCGTAGGCAAGCAGTGTGTAGATGGCATCGACGCCATGAAACGCCAGCGAGAGATAGTCGCTGTCGGTGGCATCGCCGGCCATCACGTCGGCACCCAGGGCTTTCAGCGGTGCCAGCTTTTCGGCAGCGCGCCCGAGTGCGCGAACTCGCGTGCCGCGCTTGAGCAGTTGCTCGGCAATGCGCCGTCCGGTACGGCCGGTTGCGCCCATCACGGTGATGGTCATGATGCTTGTCCTTTGATCTGCAATTTGAGGAGCGCCCAGTGTCGAAACCGCTCGCCATGACGGCAATGACCGAAGGTCTTGGTTTGATGCCCGAGCGTCCAAAGAACGATGAGGCGCACTGCCCGCCCACGCTCGCCTCGACGACCGCCGCCGAGGACGTTTGGGCGCCGATCGACCCGCTTGGCGAGGCGCTGCACTTCCTGCGCATGAGCGGTGTCTTCTACTGTCGATCCGAACTTCGGGCGCCCTGGTCGCTGGGCCTGCCCGCCATGCAGCGCTGCCTGATGTTCCACTTCGTCACCTTGGGGGAATGCCGGCTCGAAGTGCCGGCGACGCAGCCCATGCTTCTTCGGCGCGGCACCTTGGC
This sequence comes from Betaproteobacteria bacterium, assembly GCA_031371275.1. GTDB lineage: Bacteria > Pseudomonadota > Gammaproteobacteria > Burkholderiales > Burkholderiaceae_C > Rubrivivax. The sequence goes on along the minus strand of JANMJI010000384.1, from coordinate 2,231 downwards.
ACTGGTCCCACACGGTGCGGGCCATGTCTTGTCAAGCGACCAGGGCTTGCATCCGACGCCGTTGTTCGACACCCAACGCAAGCGTCTGAGCGAGCGCTATGAAACGCTGCAACTCGGTGGCGACGGTGAACTCACGCATCTCATCTGCGGCGCCGTTCGCTTCGATCATCCGGCGGCCATTCAGTTGGTGTCGCAACTTCCCAAGGTCATCCATGTCGACTCAGCGCGCAGCCGCGATGAGGCGTGGCTGCACAGCACGCTGGATGTCATGGAGACCGAGTCCAGGCATCTGCGCCCCGGCGGCGAGACGGTGGTCACGCGCTTGGCCGACGTGCTTGTGATCCAGGCGATTCGAGCCTGGCTCGCCAGCGATCCGGGGTCGCAACGCGGCTGGCTGGCCGCCGTGCAAGACAAGCAGATCGGCCGCGCCATCGCCTTCGTCCACCGCGACCCGGCCAGGGGCTGGACGCTGGGAAAACTTGCGGCGGCGGCGGCCATGTCGCGCTCGGCCTTCGCGGCCCGATTCACAGAACTCGTTGGCGTGCCACCGATGCAGTACCTGGCGCGATGGCGCATGCAACTGGCGCTTTCGCTGCTGCAGCACACGGATGATCCGCTGGCCACGATCGCCGACCAGGTCGGCTATCAATCGGAAGCTGCCTTCAGCCGCGCCTTCAAGCGCTGTTACGGCCAATCCCCCGGGGCCACACGCAGTTCGCGCCGCGAGGCTGTGCAACTGGCGGTACTGCCGCTTTGAACGCTTGTGCCGATCTTTGATGGGGCGTGCATCTGCACGTCAGCGCGCGGGGCGCTGTACCCGGGGAAGCTGAGCACCGAGCGCCTGAGCGTCTTTCGTTGATGCCCGCTCATGACGCCAAAAGACGCCCACTCGTCGTTGCAAATGCGCGCCATAGGCCGAGCTGTGGCTGCGCTTTGGGCCTGGATCGAACGCCTTTTGGCGCGCCGCTCGGGCAGGCCCGAAAACCTCTCAGGCACTGCGCTGGTGGTGATGGCGATGCCCTGAAAAATGGTCAGAACAAAGGCCGGGCCGCGCCTGTCCGTTTGACGCAGCCCCTGGGCTCGCCGCATCGAGTCTGCGCACCTGTGGGACGCGTGATCCAGCCACCAACCCTGTCGCTGACCAGCCCCGGGGTGCGCTTAGCGCAAACTGTCCCGTCCGGTCGCTTCCGGCGGCAGCGGGTCGTCGCGCCCCAGGGCCCGCATCGCGCGGCGCAAGAACGCCATCTGTTCTGCCACGTTGCGGCAGTTGCTGCACATCACCAGGTGCAGCCGCATGCGCGCGCGGTCGGCCGCCGGCAGGTCTTCGTCCAGGCCGCCGCTGACAAGGCGCGACATTTCCTTGCAGTCCAGCATGACCTTCATCGCTGCCCCTGGAACCAGCCCTGGCCCAGGCATTCCTTGAGTTGCATGCGCGCGCGGTGAAGCATCACGCCGCAGTGGTTGGGGGTGATGCCCAGTTCGATGCAGATCTCCTCAACCTCGCGTTCCAGCCATTCGCGCATCATGAACACGCGGCCGATCTTCGGCGGCAGGCGGTCCACACAGGCCTGCACGGCTTCGAAGAACTGGCTTTGTTCCAGCGCCCGTTCTGGCTGCTGCCAGGCCGGTTGTGGGTCTTGATAGTGGCCGTCTTTGGCGAACAGCGCGTCCATCGCGTCGTCCAGGCTTTGTTCGTCCAGCACTTCAATGTGAACTTCACGGCCCCGCTTGCGCAGCACGTCAATGACCTTGAACTTCAGGATGCCCGTGGCATAGGTGCGCAGCGAACTGCGACCGGCAAAGGCGTCTGGCTTTTCAAGGAGGGCAAGCAAGGTTTCCGAGACCACGTCTTCGGCCATGCTGTCGTGGCGCAATTGAAGTTTTGCAAAACGCAGCAGTGCAGGGTGCAAAGCGGCCAGTTCTGATTCAAGCGTCATCACTTGTGACGGCCGGGGAGCCGCTTCGTCGTGGAACAAAGGCTTGCACTACAGCCTGTCCGCGAACAAGAAATCGACAGTTTCGCGCGCACCAGACGCCTCATATGGTCGCGTTTGTCAATCAAGCTTGGTATTTGCTGGTCATACAAGATCTCGATCAGGTGATGCGAGCCGGGCGAAGCTGCGACGATGAATCAGACTCATATCCGCGGATTGGTTACCAGCATGACATCGATTCGTCGTGGACCTTCCTCGCTCTAACTTCGCGGATCTTCCTTGCGGAGCCCGGTGTAG